>JAUWAK010000011.1 GCA_030602105.1 Candidatus Aerophobota bacterium
CTCTGCTTCTTGAAGGTCCTGGAGGAGGAAATCTCCTTCTTCATCCTGCCCCACTTTTCCCACCAGTCCCGAGGAGATACCCATTTTCCCGAGAGCATATACTGTATTTGCCGCTGATCCTCCCCCGCTTCTCATCCTGAGCTTTCCTTCTCTCTTGAGGGATCTTAAGATATCTTTGAGCTCCTCAAAGCTTCCCACTCTTTCTCTACCTGCTTCTAGTCCCAGAAGGGTGAGATCTGCCTCATAGATTAGATCTACATTCAGGGCTCCCAGTCCCACTACATCCATTGACATTCTTTTCTTTATCTCCTTAATATGTCCTCAATGAATCATGATATCATCAAACTCTGGGCTGGTCAACCATAAAGCTTCTTAAGGAGCTATCCCGGCTCCGGGTATTGAGGGACTTTCCCCGAAGGAGCATTATAGAAGCCACCGTAACGAGTCTTCGAGTTGAGGAAGGAGAAAGACTTGTGTTTGAGGAGCGAAGCGACGAGTTTCAAGTCTTTCCCGAAACGAGAAGACGAGGAGAAAAAATTCGAAGCTGCTATGTAGCGACAAAGGGGAAGAGTCCCGAGATACTTCTTGACATCAAAGTTTGATATTGTAACATAACTCAGGCTTTGAGTTCTTGAAGGGCTTCTATGAGGAAAAAGGATGGGAGAAATAAAGTTTGGCACTGATGGATGGAGGGCGGTAATTGCCCAGGATTTCACCTTTGCCAACGTAGCCAGGGTAGCTCAGGCCGTAGCTGATTATTACAAAGGAAAGGAAGGAGAAAAGAAGTTGGTGGTAGGATATGATACTCGCTTCCTTTCCCGGGAATTTGCAGAACTGGTAGCGGAGGTTCTGACTGCGAACGATCTTCCTGTTATTCTTTCCGCCGAAGACCTTCCCACCCAGTGTATTTCCTTTGCCATTCAGAGTGAGAAACTAGCGGGAGGGGTTATGGTGACCGCCTCTCATAATCCGCCTAAGTTCAACGGGATAAAGATCAGGGAGTCCTACGGGGGATCGGCTCCTCCCGAGGTGACCCGTGAGATAGAGGCCCTCTTAGGTAAGAGCCGGGTTAAAAGAGTACCTCTGGAAGAGACCGGAAAAAAGGGGCTCCTGAAGCGAGAAGATATTACCGAGGGGTATCTGGAGAAAGTTAAATCCTTCCTGGATTCGGATCTAATAGAAAGGGCTCATCTTAAGGTTGTCCATGATCCTATGTTCGGAGTGGGTGACGGCCTCATAGAAAAGATTCTCGAAACATCCGAGTGCAAAGTCCTCACTATTCACCACAAATATAACCCTGGATTCGGCGGACTGGCCCCGGAGCCTATAGAGGAGAACCTGGAAGCTCTCAAAATTAGGGTTAAGGAGGAAAAGGCGGATCTGGGATTGGCTACGGATGGGGATGCTGATCGGGCAGGAGTAGTGGATGATAAGGGAAGATATCTCACTACCCATCAGGTCTTCTCCCTCCTTCTTCTTTATCTGGTGGAGGGAAGGGGCTTGAGGGGGGGAGTGGCCAAGACCGTATCTCTGGGTTATCAACCCAAAAGAATTGCGGACAATTTTGGTCTTTCTCTGGATGAGGTCCCGGTAGGCTTCAAATTTGTATGTGACAAGATGTTGGAAAAGGATGTTCTCTTTGGGGGTGAGGAGAGTGGTGGGTATGGTTACCGAGGCCATCTCATGGAAAGGGACGGTATTCTTTCCTGCCTTCTTTTCGTAGAGATGCTCACCCGTCTCGGGAAGCCTCTTTCCCGAATTCTTGAGGAAATGGAGGCCAGATTTGGAGCGTCTTTCTTCAGGAGAGTGGATTTGGAGAGGTCAGGAGTAGACAAGGAAAGAATGATAAAGGCTCTTTCTTTGTCTTATCCTTCTTCTCTGGGAGGAGTGCCGGTGGGGGAAGTGAAAACCCTGGATGGCATAAAATTCGTTATGGATGATGGAAGCTGGCTTCTTATACGTCCCTCGGGTACCGAACCCAAGGTAAGAGTTTATGCCGAGGCACCGAGTGAGGCTCAACTCAGGCGAATCGTCGATGAGGGAGTTAAGATGGCTGAGAGGGCTGTTTGAAGCTCTGGCATCTATTTTCGCTTTCCTCGACACTCGGGAGAATTCATTATCCATCGGAAGGGGCAGGCAAGATTTTCCAAGATCATGTATGAGGATCTAATAATTGCTGGTTTTGGAGGACAGGGAATTATCTTCGCCGGAAAACTCTTGTCCTATGCGGGATTAAGGGAGGGCAAGGAAGTAACCTATTTTCCTGCCTATGGAGCGGAAATGCGTGGGGGCACCGCCAACTGTACCGTCGTCGTCTCCGACAGCCCCATTTCTTCTCCCATTGTCTCTCGTCCCAAGAGTGCTATTATGATGAGCTATCCGTCCTATGTAAAGTTCCTCCCAAGAATTAGTCCGAAAGGAAGGGCGGTCGTCAACTCATCTTTGGTGTCTGACAACTCAGGCCGGGAGGATGTAGAGATTATCCGGATCCCGGCCAATGAAATTGCTGAGGAGATAGGAAGCTCTCGCATAGCCAACATGGTTATCTTGGGAGCCTGGGTCAAGAAATCGGGAATAGTATCTCTTGAGAGTCTCGTTCTATCTCTCGGACAGGTCATCTCCGCATCTAACAAGGACCTTTTATCTCTAAATGAAGAAGCCCTAAGGAGGGGATCTCATTTTGTCTCATCCTCTGGCTAGGTCCTTCCTGGATTACCTCCAGGTTGAAAGGGGACTTTCCCCTCATACCATATCAGCTTACAGGAGGGATCTTTCTCAGTTCATGACCTGGATGGGGAATGATGTCGCCAAGGTGGACTCGGCTCAAATCGGCAAATTCTTAGGAATCTTGCGGGAAAAGGGGTATCAGTCCTCTTCCATCAGTCGAAAACTCTCTACAGTAAGAATGTTCTACAAGTTCCTCCGTCTGGAGGGTAAGGTCAAGAGATTCCCCCTGGAGGGAATAACCTCTCCCCGCTTGGGACGAAAGCTGCCCGTCTATCTTTCCGAGAAGGAAATAAGCGATCTTTTGAGTGTTCCCTCCACCAAAGGCTCTCTACTGGACTTGAGGGATAAGGCTATTCTGGAAGTTTTATATGGGGGGGGCTTGAGGATTTCGGAGGCGGTCAACCTTAATATTAGCGCCCTAAACCTCAAGGGGGGTTGGGTCCGGGTAATGGGTAAAGGGGCCAAAGAGCGCATGGTTCCTTTGGGAAGAGTCGCGTGCCGGTGCGTCAGAACTTACCTCAAGGCAAGGAGTGAGGAGGCGGATGGTAGGGCAGCTTTGTTCTGCAATAGATATGGAATGAGACTTTCCCGGCAGGCCTGCTGGAAGATAATCAAGAAATGGGCTAGACGCGCCCGGATAAATAAGGCCATCTCTCCCCACACTCTAAGGCACTCCTTCGCCACCCATCTTCTGTCGAGAGATGCTGACCTTCGCTTCATTCAGGAGATGCTGGGTCATAGTAATGTTTCTACCACTCAGATCTATACTTTTGTAACGGGGGAGCGTTTGAAGAGGATCTACAAAAAATATCATCCGCGGGCTTGAGGGCCCGGGAAGGAACACGAAGTTCTTGAAGGTTATTACCACCCATCCAGGCATGGATTTTGATGCTCTGGCCTCGCTGGTGGCGGCTAAGAAACTATATCCTGAGGCCAGGATATGTTTTCCCAGTTCCGTTTCCAGTGAGGTCAAACAGTTTATAGCCGTCTACGGAGATATCGTACCTCACCTGTTGCCCGAGGAGATAGAACTTTCCAAGGTGAGCGAACTCATCCTGGTGGATACACGATGGATCACCCGCATAGGTTCTTTCGGGAACCTTGTGGGAAGGAAGGGTGTGAAGATCTACATCTACGATCATCATCCCCCTCATCCTAATGATATCCATGGGGATGGGGGACTCTGCCGGGAGACAGGGGCAACGGTGAGTATTCTCACACGAATTCTCAGGGAGAGAAAAATCTCTATCACCCCTATTGAGGCAACTCTCCTCATTTTAGGTATTTATGAGGACACAGGTTCCTTAGGTTTTACCTCTACCACTACCTTGGATCTGGAGGCGGCGGGTTTTTTGCTTTCTCAAGGGGCGAACCTCGAGCTCATCTCCAGTTTCTTGAATAGGTCCCTGACAGAAAAACAAACGGCTCTTTTGAACGACTTCATAGAGAGGGCCGAGAAGCGAATCATAAACGGAGTAGAGGTGGTCATCATTGTTGCTGAAGTGGACGAATTCGTGGGCGGTCTTTCCCTTCCTCTTCATAAATTCATTGATCTTAAGAACCTGGAGGTTGTCTTTGCTCTAATTAAGGCGAGAGAGAGAATCTATATCATTGCCCGCAGTCGAATTTCGTCCGTCAATGTCAATGAAATCCTTTCCTCTCTGGGAGGGGGTGGTCATAATTTTGCTGCTTCTGCTTTGATCAAAGAGCAAGACATTAAGGAGGTGGAAGAGAGGCTGCATCATATTCTCAAAGAGAAAATAAGACCCCGACAGACTGTGAGAGATGTCATGAGCTCTCCGGTGAGATTTGCCTCTCCCTCAACTTCCCTCAAAGAAGCTAAAGATTTGATGAGAAAACATGGAATACTCACTCTTCCCGTGCTGGAGAAAGGAAGGTTGGTGGGGATTATCTCCCGGGAGAAAGTAGATCATGTTATGGCTCACAATTCCGGCAGGGCCTCTGTAAAGGGTTACTTTTCTCCTAAGGCTTTCACTTCCCCTCCTCACCTTTCCATAAAAAAGGCTCAGGAGATTATGATGGAGGAGGAAACCAGGACTTTGCTGGTTCTGGACAATGAAGACCTGGTAGGGATCGTCAGCGGACCAGATCTCCTCCGTGCCTTTCATGAAGGCACTCAGAGTTCAAGCTATTTAGAATCTCACCCTCACAAAAATGATCCTCCGGGGCCGAGAGAGCCGGAGTTTTCTTTTGCTGGTCTTCCAAAAGACAAAGTTCGCCCGAGGAGCATCTCGGGGAAAAAAGGGCAGCTGGTGAAGGATCTTTTGGAAAAGAGGGTCCCCAGGAAAATCCAAAGAATCTTAGAGCAGGCAGGCAAGGTAGGGCAGAGAATGGGCTTCAGGGCTTTCATTGTCGGGGGATTTGTGCGAGATCTTTTGCTGGGAATAGAAAATCTGGATGTGGACCTAGTAGTTGAAGGAGACGGCATTAAATTTGCGACAGAGCTAGCCAGGCAGCTAGAGGGTGAGCTCAAGAGGCATCGGGGATTTGGTACCGCCACCATAGTCCTTCCCGATGGTTTTAAGCTCGATGTGGCCACTTCCCGCAGTGAGTCCTATCCCTTTCCCGCAGCCTTGCCTCGGGTGAAACCTGCCCCTCTTTCAGAGGATCTGGCCCGTCGGGACTTCACTGTGAATACTATGGCTGTTGATATTAGCCCTTCCAGCTTTGGCCTCCTGATCGATTTTTTCGGAGGACAGGAAGATATCAGGCGAAGACGGGTCAGGATACTGCATTCACGCAGCTTCATTGAGGACCCTACCAGAATATTTCGGGCCATAAGGTTTGAGCAAAGGTATGATTTCCAGATAGGTAAGGAGACCGAGAAGCTGATTCAAGATGTGCTGAAAGAGAAAATCTTCCATCGGCTGAGTCGAGACAGAATTCGCGAGGAGCTTATTCAAATCCTCAAGGAAGATGAACCGGAGAAAGTTATCAAGAGACTCCAGGACTTCGGTATCCTTAAGACTATTTATTCTAAGATCGAGTTCAACCATGAAAAGGAGAAGGAATTTAACTACCTGGTGGATGTCTTTGCCCACTTTGAGGTTGTTTCCAAGGAGGAATCAAAGAGGTGGCTGATCCGACTACTCGTTCTCCTGGAGGATTTGGATGAGGAAGAGGTGAGGGATTTCTGTGGGCGATATAGATTTACCCGAGAGGATCGAAATGCGATAATTAGCGGAAGGCTCTCGTCTGAGAGACTAATAAAATCCCTGAGGAGTCGCAAAGCTCTTAAGTCCAGTTTCATCTATTCCCTTCTCGAATCTGTCCCTCAGGAGGCTCTCCTATTCACTATGGCTAAGGCTACGGAGAAACTGGTGAAGAAGCGAATACTTCTCTATCTGACCCGCCTCAAGAATGTAGAGATAGAAGCGGGGGGAGATGACCTCAAGAGTATGGGATATAAGCCCTCTCCCCGATTTACCCAGATTCTGGAGGAGGTGAGAAGGGCAAGGTTAGATGGACTGGTAAAGAACAAAAAGGAAGAAATTAAGTATATTGAGGAAAAGTTCCCCCTCGAGGTGAGAAAATGAGGATCGTAGTGCTACTATTTTCCCTTGTTGTGCTTCTCTTTTCCATAATCATACACGAGTGTGCTCATGGGTTGGCGGCTGAGCGGCGTGGAGACCCCACGGCCAGAATGCAGGGGCGGATTACCCTCAATCCCATTCCCCATCTGGACCCTATTGGCTCCATTCTTCTGCCGGGAATAATGATTCTTATGAGTCTTTTTGGGGGCTCTCTCTTTATGTTCGGGTGGGCCAAGCCAATCCCCATTAATCCCTACAATCTCAATAATCCCAAGAGGGACATGATGTGGATAGGCCTGTCCGGTTGTGCAGCTAATTTTGGGATTGCTCTGGTGCTCTCCCTCTTGGCCCGGATTCTCGTAACTACCACCGTTTCTCTCGGGGCAGTCATTCTTTTCTTTGGGGTGAGCATCAATTTGATACTGGCATTTTTCAATCTTATCCCCATTCCACCCCTGGACGGTTCCAAAATTCTCACCGGAATTCTACCCGAGCGTTATGCTTACACTTTTAGTCGCATCGAACCCTTCGGGTTCATAATTCTGTTTATTCTTCTTTTGGGAGGAGCGTTGAACTTTCTGTTCCTTGGCGTGGCGCGATTAGCGGCTATCTTAACGGGAATGCCATTCTATTTCTAGATCTAGTCCTCTCTCTCCTCTCACGATTTCCCCCGCACCCGTAAGCCTTCTCTTCTTGGGAGCTGAAGGTTTTGAGGATGGAATTCTCGTCCTGGGGAGGGGAGTCCCACGATAAGGAAAACTACCTTATACCTCAGCAGTCTTTTTGACCTCAAAGATATACTTGGTCTGCGGATGGACTTCTAGGGGGTAGTTTCCGGAAAAGCAGGCCGTACAATAGTCCTGGGGTCTTTCCACGCAACTCAAAAGACCCTGCAAGCTAAGATATCCCAGGCTGTTTGCCCCAATGATTCTCCTTATTTCTTCCACGCTGTGAGAAGAAGCAATCAGCTCCTTCTGCACCGGAGTGTCGATGCCAAAAAAACAGGGACAGCGGATAGGGGGAGATGAGATGCGAAAATGAACCTCTTTCGCTCCTCCTTGCCGAAGGATACGAATTATCTTTTTGCAGGTAGTGCCCCTGACAATAGAATCATCTACCAGAACTACTCTTTTTCCTTGAAGGACATCTTTTATGGGGTTGAGCTTGATTTTGACCTCCATGTCACGGGCGAACTGGGCCGGCTGGATGAAAGTCCTGCCGATATAGTGATTTCGGGTGAGCCCTACTCCCCAGGGAATCTTGCTCTCTCGGGCATAACCCAGTGAAGCTATCATTCCGGAGTCAGGAACACAGATGACGAGATCTGCCTCGCCGGGATGTTCCTGAGCCAGCTTTCTTCCCAGTCTTTCCCTTACCTGGTGCACCGCCTCGCCGAAGACAATACTATCGGGCCTGGCAAAGTAGATATGTTCGAAGATGCACTGAGCTAATTTAGTAGAGGGAGCGATCCGGAAGGATTCGAGTCCCTTCTCAGTAATAGCCAGCATTTCTCCCGCTTCAACCTGTCTGAGGTATTTAGCCCCCAGTAGGTCCAGAGCACAGGTCTCTGAGGCCAAAAGATAGCTTCCCTTGAGCTTACCTATCACCAGAGGTCGAAAGCCGTGGGGATCTCTCGCCCCAATCACCTCATGGTTGGCAAGGAGGAGTAAGGAATAAGCTCCCCTCAGTCGTCTCAGGGCCTGAAGAAGGGCCTGCCTTTTTCCCTGAGTCTGACTGAGCTTGGTTAGAAGATGGACGATAACCTCGGTGTCCATGGTGGATTGGAAGATAGAGCCCTGAGATTCCAGCTCCTCTCTTAGCTGTCCCGCGTTGATGAGAGTACCGTTATGGGAGAGGGCTATTCCTTCACCGAAGAAGCTGATAAGCAAAGGTTGGATATTAGTGGAGGAAGGGGAACCTGTGGTGGAATAACGGTTGTGTCCAATGGCCAGTCGACCAGGGAGGGACTTGAGAGTTCTTTCATTGAAGACTTTCTCTACCAGGCCCGCACCTCGATGGGTAACTAAACTAAATCCATCCGAGGCCACGATACCTGCGCTCTCCTGCCCCCGGTGCTGCAGGGCAAAAAGTCCCAGGTAAGTGAGTTTGGCAGCCTGAGGGTGACCACATATCCCGAAAATTCCACATTCCTCATGCAAAGCAAAAACCTCCTTAGTCCCAGTATTTTATTAATTTACCGTCTTATGTCAACTTCTTAACTCATCTTTCCTTGGCTCAGTGTAACCTTCGGGCGAAATCTCATCTCTTTTCAAAACTCACATCTTCGGCATAATTGACAGAAACTACCAGATCTTCTATTTTGGAGCATCAGGAATCTGGAGAGATCCTCATGCGCGTCTCTTTCAAACATCTGAAGAAGATGGTGGACTTCCCCTATTCTCCAAAGGAATTGGGCGAGCGATTGACCAATCTTGGTCTGGAGGTAAGGAAGATAGAACCCTTTGGACGACTAGATAAAGTGATAGTGGGAAAAATCCTGACCATTGAGAGGCATCCTGAGGCTGATCAGGTCAGTATGGCTAGAGTAGATATTAGCGGAAGAATTCTTTCCGTAGTATGCGGTGCACCAAACATAAGGGAAGGACTGATGGTTCCCGTGGCTCTGGAGGGAGCCAGACTTCCTGGGGGAGTGAGGGTAGAAAGGAGAAAGGTGCGAGGAATTGAATCGATGGGCATGCTTTGTTCAGAAGAAGAGCTGGGTCTGGGGAAGGATCGATCGGGGGTTATGATTCTTCCACAGGAGTCTCCCCTGGGTCAGAACCTATCCCAGGCTCTTGAGCTGGAAGATGTGATCTTGGATCTTGAGATTACTCCTAACCGGGGAGACTGTCTGTCCGTCATAGGAATATCCCGGGAAATAGCTGTTCTCACCGGATCCCGTCTCGCAGTTCCCTCCTCCTCTCTGAAAAAAGGAGAGAAAGGTTCACCTCATATTATGAATATTCAAATCCAGGATCCACGTCTTTGCCCTTATTACACCGCTCGCCTGATAAGGAATGTGAGAGTGGGGTCTTCTCCTCTGTGGCTCTGGCGGTATATCCTCATCTCCGGAGGAAAACCCATCAACAGTGTGGTGGATATCACCAATTATGTCCTCTGGGAGATGGGTCAACCTCTTCATGCTTTCGATTATTCCATGCTCAAGGACAGAGAAATCATAGTTCGGCGGGCAAAGAAAAAGGAAACTCTAATTACCCTGAATGGCATAAAAAGAGGGCTGGACGAGGATATGCTGGTTATTGCCGATTCCAAGAGCCCAGTAGCCCTGGCTGGTATCATGGGAGGAGAAAGTACCCAGGTCCAGAGCCAGACCCGGGATGTTCTTCTTGAGGCAGCTTATTTTGATCCCATCTCCATTCGACGGACCTCGCGCCGTCTGGGTTTAGCCACAGAAGCATCCTCGCGATTTGAGAAGGGAGTGGATCCTCTTATGGTAAGAAAGGCTCTGGATAGAGCTTCTCTTCTCATCCAGGAGATTGCAGGAGGGAAGATAGAAGAAGCCCTGTGGGAGGAAGGTAGAGTTCCCTGGAGGAGGAGGAAGATTTCCTTCCGTCCATCTCGGGCTCGACGTATTCTCGGCAGGAGGATAGCATCTGGTGAAATGAAGAGAATTATTACAGGGTTGGATTTCGACGTGGAAGGAGACAGAACCTGGAAAGTCTGGATTCCTTCTTTCCGCAATGACGTCAGCCGGGAGATCGACCTCATTGAAGAAGTTGCCAGAGTTTATGGATATGACCGAATAGGTAAGGAGCTTTCTTCTCTGGGAGATGGGGAGCCTCGTGAGGACAAGGAAGAGAGGACTAGGCAAAAGGTCCGCCAGACTCTGAAAGGACTAGGCTTTTTTGAAGTTATGGGGGTGAGCCTGAGTGGGGAGGATGTCTTCAGAAAGGTTCAGTTGCCCCTGAAGATGGGCATCAGGGTGACAAATCCTCTTTCCAGCCAACAGGAAATACTGGCTACTCACCTTTTTCCGCATTTGCTGGAAATCGCCTCGTACAACCTCAATCAGGGAGAAAGCCAACTGAGGATTTTTGAGCTGGCCGAGGTTTTTCAAAAAACTCGGCACCTGGAGAAAAACCTCGCCTTGGCGGGTCTCATTCTGGAGCTCAGTTTCGATTTTCTTTCTTTGAAGGGGATAGCAGAGACTCTGCTTGAGGGACTCAATATTGAAGGAGTAGAATTCACCTCCTGCTCCTGCCCTTATCTTTCTCCTAAGGAAAGCCTCTTGATAACAAAAGAGGGACTGACTCTGGGTGCGCTCGGTCGGCTCAACCAGGACATAGCCGACAACTTTGAGGTTCCCTCGCCCATCTATCTATTTGAATTTGAAGTGGATAGTCTATGTTTTCACTCCCGTCCCATTCAAAGATTTGTGTCACTGCCTAGATTCCCTGCTGTGGAGCGAGACCTTTCCCTGGTGGTCAAGGAAGAGGTCCCGGCCCAGAAGGTCAAAAATTGCATTATTGAGAGTGGAGGAGAATGGCTGGAAGAAGTGAAGCTCTTTGATCTGTACCGAGGAGGCTCCATTCCTAGCGCTCACAAAAGTCTTGCCTACTCTTTAACTTTTCGCTCATCGCGTCGAACTCTTACCGATGATGAAGTGGATAGAATCCAGAAAGAAATCCTGCATTCGTTAAGAAAAATGGGGGTTTCCCTGCGGCAGGAATGAAGATCCCGTTTTGCTGGGATTCGTTTTCCCTCTCGCTTGAGAATTCTCTTGGCGAGGCAGAGTCTCGAGAAAAAGTCTTTCAGGGAGGTGGACAGTAAGAGATGGTTTTAGTATAATGTAATCAGAAATTCCTCTTGAATTAAGGCAGGAAGGCAAAACATGATGAGGCCTTGACAGGGGGACAAGTTAGTGTATAATATCTATTGCTCTTTGAGAATAAGGTAGAGTAGGCAGTCCAAATATGCGTCAATCAACTTTACTGAGAGTTTGATCTTGGCTCAGAATAAACGCTGGTGGCGTGTTTTATACATGCAAGTCGAGCGGAGATTAGCTCGCGGTTAGAGGAGATTTATCTGTAGTCTCTATGGATGATGATTCTTTGACTCAGGCTAATCTTAGCGGCGGACGGGTGAGTAACGCGTGGATAATCTGCCCCTGAGTGGGGAATAACTTTCCGAAAGGGATGCTAATACCGCATAATGTTATTCCACCTCGGTAGGATAACCAAAGTTAGACTCTTTGAGTCTTTCGCTCAGGGATGAATCCGCGTCCTATTAGCTAGTTGGTGAGGTAACGGCCCACCAAGGCGACGATGGGTAGCCGGCCCGAGAGGGTGTTCGGCCACACTGGGACTGAGACACGGCCCAGACTCCTACGGGAGGCAGCAGTAGGGAATCTTCCGCAATGGGCGAAAGCCTGACGGAGCAACGCCACGTGGACGATGAAGGCCTTCGGGTCGTAAAGTCCTGTCAGAGGGGACGATGGTTGATCTTCGGATTGACTGACGGTACCCCCAGAGGAAGCTCCGGCCAACTACGTGCCAGCAGCCGCGGTAATACGTAGGGAGCAAGCGTTATTCGGATTTACTGGGCGTAAAGAGTGCGTAGGCGGTTGGGTAAGTCAAGGGTGAAATCTCTGCTCTCAAGGCAGAAACTGCCCTTGATACTGCCCGACTAGAGGACAGGAGAGGGAAGTGGAACTCTGGAAGTAGCGGTGAAATGCGTAGATATCCAGTGGAACGCCAGTGGCGAAGGCGGCTTCCTGGTCTGTCCCTGACGCTGAGGCACGAAAGCTAGGGGAGCGATCGGGATTAGAGACCCCGGTAGTCCTAGCCGTAAACGATGGGTACTAAGTGTGGGGGGAGCATTACTCTCCGTGCTGAAGCTAACGCGTTAAGTACCCCGCCTGGGGAGTACGGTCGCAAGACTGAAACTCAAAAGAATTGACGGGGGGCTGAACAAGCAGTGGAGCACGTGGTTTAATTCGACGCAAAGCGAAGAACCTTACCAGGACTTGACATGCTGGTAGTAGCGACCTGAAAGGGAAGCGATCTTTATCTTCGGATAGGGAAGCCAGCACAGGTGGTGCATGGCTGTCGTCAGCTCGTGCCGTGAGGTGTTGGGTTAAGTCCCTTAACGAGCGCAACCCTTGCCTCTAGTTGCCATCGGGTAATGCCGGGCACTCTAGAGGGACCGCCGCCTTAAAGCGGAGGAAGGTGGGGATGACGTCAAGTCATCACGCCCCTTATGTCCTGGGCTACACACGTGCTACAATGGCCATTACAAAGAGAAGCAAAGGAGCGATCCAGAGCGAATCTCCAACAGTGGCCCCAGTTCGGATTGTAGGCTGCAATTCGCCTGCATGAAGTAGGAATTGCTAGTAATCGCGGATCAGCTACGCCGCGGTGAATACGTTCTCAGCCCTTGTACACACCGCCCGTCACACCACCTGAGTTGGTTGTACCCGAAGACACCCAACTAACCGGCTTGCCGGAGGAAGAGTGTCCAAGGTATGTCTGGCAAGGGGGATGAAGTCGTAACAAGGCAGCCGTACCGGAAGGTGCGGCTGGATCACCTCCTTTCAAGGGATAAAGAAGATTCGAAGAGAATCCAAGCTGCCTGCTCTACCCTGATCTTTTGTGGATAGAATGTACTGCCAGCAATTTTTCCTGAAAAGTTGCTGGGCTCATAGCTCAACCGGTTAGAGCGCTGTCCTGATAAGGCAGAGGTTCCTGGTTCAAGTCCAGGTGAGCCCACCAAGTGGGCTCTTGACCTGGAGAGCGGGTAGCCCTTCGCTTTGAAATGGAGCACTTCAGAGAGATGGGGATGTAGCTCAGTTGGGAGAGCGCCGCTTTTGCAAGGCGGAGGCCGGCAGTTCGAATCTGCTCATCTCCACCAGGAAAAGTAGCTGGTTGTTTGTTAGACTTGCTCTTTGACAACTGCATAGGAAAAGGTTACTCATTGTCAAACTACTAAGGGAGTAAGATGGATACCTTGGTACCGGGAGGCGATGAAGGACGTGGTAGGCTGCGATAAGCCTTGGGGAGTCGTCAAACAGACTTTGATCCAAGGATTTCCGAATGGGGTAACCCAGTGTGGGTAATGCCGCACTACTTACATCTGAATCTATAGGATGTAAGAGCGAACCGGGGGAACTGAAACATCTTAGTACCCCGAGGAAGAGAAAGCAATCGCGATTCCCTCAGTAGCGGCGAGCGAAAGGGGAAGAGCCCAAACCGAATGAGTGTCAAGCCTGTGGGCGTTGCTCATCCGGGGTTGGAGGTCTGGTGAATGCCAAGCCACAGCGAGGCGGAAAGAGTTCGTTTCTTAGAGGAATAGTTCTGGAAAGGCTGACCAGAGAAGGTAATAGTCCTGTACTCGAAAGGAAACGGATCCTTTCTTCGTCAGACCTGAGTACCATCGGACACGAGAAATCCGGTGGGAACCTGGGAGGATCACCTCCTAAGGCTAAATACTACCCGGTGACCGATAGTGAACAAGTACCGTGAGGGAAAGGTGAAAAGAACCCCGGGAGGGGAGTGAAATAGAACTTGAAATCTTATTCCTACAAGCAGTGGGAGCACCGTAAGGTGTGACCGCGTACCTTTTGCATAATGGGCCGGTGAGTTACTTTGAGTGGCAAGGTTAAGGAACTTGGGTTCCGGAGCCGTAGCGAAAGCGAGTCCTAACTGGGCGTAGAGTCACTTTGAGTAGACCCGAAACCGGGTGATCTACCCATGGCCAGGGTGAAGTACACTTAACCGTGTATGGAGGCCCGAACGCACTGGCGTTGAAAAGTCAGGCGATGAGCTGTGGATAGGGGTGAAAGGCCAATCAAACCCGGAAATAGCTGGTTCTCCCCGAAATAGCTTTAGGGCTAGCCTTGTGTTTGGGTAGCGGGGGTAGAGCACTGAATGATGGTGAGGTCTTCGGACCTCATCAATCAATCAAACTCCGAATACCGCTATGTCCGAATCACAGGAGTCAGACTGCGGGGGATAAGCTCCGTAGTCAAAAGGGAAACAGCCCAGACCGCCAGCTAAGGTCTCTAAATGTAGGCTAAGTGGGAAAGGATGTGGGGTTACCAAGATAGCCAGGAGGTTGGCTTAGAGGCAGCCATCCTTTAAAGAGTGCGTAACAGCTCACTGGGTTAGTGATCTTGCGCCGAAAATGTAACGAGGCTCAAGCCTACTGCCGAAGCTGCGGGATCAGGGAGGACAAAGCCGGAGGGTGACCAAAGTCTTCGGGCTTGCCTGAAGACTGAAAGTTAGCCGTTGATGGTTTTGTCAAGCTTCCTGTTCGGTAGGGGAGCATTCCACGTTAGGTCGAAGGGGAACCGAGAGGTACCTGGACGAAGTGGAAGAGATGATGCCGGCATAAGTAACGAGACAAGGAAGAGTAACCCTTGCGCCGAAAGCCCAAGGTTTCCTGGGGAAGGCTAATCCGCCCAGGGTAAGTCGGTCCTAAGCCGAGGCGAATAGCGTAGGCGATGGGCAGCCGGGTAGAAAATTCCGGCACCACCTGGATGGTGCTAAGCGATGGGGTGACGCAGAAGGATAGGCCGGCCTGGTGCTGAATTACCAGGTCCAAGACGGCAAGAGAGGTCTTCCAGGCAAATCCGGAAGACAGCTCGTCTCGAGCCTCGATGGGGGCTTCCCGTTTTTCAGGGACAAAGTGGTTGAGTTCATCTGCCAAGAAAAACCTCTAAGTGATACATTCAGGTGACCGTACCGCAAACTGACACAGGCAGGCAGGCATAAATGTGCTAAGGCGCTCGAGAGAACCCTCGTTAAGGAACTCGGCAAGTTAGCCCCGTAACTTCGGGAGAAGGGGTGCCTCGTTAGCGTTGTAGGAGATCGCTTGCGATCTTTGAAGCGCGAGGAGGCCGCAGTGAAGAGGCCCAGGCGACTGTTTACTAAAAACACAGGTCTCTGCTAACTCGAAAGAGGATGTATAGGGACTGAAGTCTGATCGGTGCTGGAAGGTTAAGGGGCGGGGTGCAAGCCCCAAACTGAAGCCCCAGTGAACATCGGCCCTAACTATAAGGGTCCTAAGGTAGCGAAGTTCCTTGTCGGGTAAGTTCCGACCCGCATGAATGACGCAACGACTTGGGCACTGTCTCAACGAGGGACTCGGTGAAATTGTAGTATCGGTGAAGATACCGATTATCCGCGGCAGGACGGAAAGACCCCGGAACCTTTACTGTAGCCTGGTATTGGATTTTGATACAGTATGTATAGCATAGGTGGGAGGCGGAGAAGGAGGGGCGCTAGCTTCTCCGGAGCCAACAGTGGAATACCACCCTTGCTGCCTCGGGATTCTAACCCACATCCGTTATCCGGATGGGGGACAGTGCTTGGTGGGCAGTTTGACTGGGGCGGTTGCCTCCTAAAGAGTAACGGAGGCGTCCAAAGGTCCCCTCAGCGCGTATAGAAATCGCGTGTAGAGCATAAAGGCACAAGGGGGCTTAACTGCGAGAGGGACACCTCGAGCAGATGCGAAAGCAGGGCTTAGTGATCCGGCGATTCCATGTGAGAGGGTCGTCGCTCAACGGCTAAAAGGTACTCCGGGGATAACAGGCTTATCTCCCCTGAGAGTTCCCATCGACGGGGAGGTTTGGCACCTCGATGTCGGCTCGTCGCATCCTGGGGCGGTAG
>JAUWAK010000072.1 GCA_030602105.1 Candidatus Aerophobota bacterium
GAGGAGAAAGCTTCAGACCCTTCAGAAGGGAAGGAAAATACATCGCTCTCTCCTAGATATTCAATGAGCATTCAGCAAATTCCCAGGGGGAGCTCGGGTTGTGTCAACAAGACAAGAATCTCAAGGAACTACCGAACGCGAGTTCAAAATACGCGGAACAGGCAGGCTCTTAGAATTTGCGTTTTATCTTCCTACCAAAGTCTACTTCGGCGAGGGTATACGTGAAAAGCTGGGAGAAGAAGCGGGAAACCTCGGCCAGAGTGCCCTCATAGTGAGTGATGAGAATATCATCCGCAAAATCATAAACAGGAAAAAAATAGAAGATTCTCTGAACAAAGCAGGAGTGAAAACCTCTCTCTGGGATGGGGTGGTTGCCAATCCTCCCCTCAGTATAGCAGAGAAGGGAGCCAGATTCGCCAGAAGAGAAAAGTGTGACCTAATAATAGGATTGGGGGGAGGAAGCGTGATCGATGCGGCCAAGGGAATTGCCGTAATGTGCACCAACCCACCTCCTCTTAGTCTTTATCTTGGCAGGGACAGAATCAGAAAACCCCCCTTGCCTCTCATCGCCATTCCTACCACCGCTGGAACGGGGAGCGAGGTAAATCCCTACGCTGTCTTTACCAACACTCAAAAAACTCCACCCCAAAAAGAAATCATGGCAGATCCTTTACTCTTCCCGAGGATAGCCCTGGTGGACCCTCAGCTCACTCTTTCCCTGCCTCCCTCCGTTACTGCGGATGCAGGCATAGACGCCCTTTGCCACGCTATTGAAAGCTATACTTCAAAGAAATCCCGGCCTTTCAGCGAAATGCTGGCTTTAGAGACCATCCATATTCTGGCGCATTATCTCGCCAAGGCCGTAAAGGATCCGGGTAACATCAAGATCCGTTCTTATTGTTCGTACGCCTCGCTTCTCGCCGGAATGGCTATTGCACAAACTGGAACGACTCTGGTCCACGGAATGGGGTATAAGCTCAGTGCCCATCTGGGTATTACTCATGGCAGAGCCAATGGGATCCTACTTCCCTGGGTATCTGAATTCAATCTTCAGGCAGATCCTCCTAGATATACCCACCTAGCAAAAACCTTAGGGGAAAAAGTAGCGGGTCTGGGATACGAAGAGAGAGCAATGAGGGCGGTAAATGGGATAAGAAGAATTCTGGGAGAGGTGGGCCAGCCTGACAGACTAAAGGGGAAAAGCATAAAGAGCGATACCATTGAGGAGTTTGCCAGAGAGATCATGCAGGATAAGCGAAGGCTAAGCAATAATCCCCGTCTGGTTACTTTCAAGGATGTAGTAGGAATCTACCAAAAGGCTTTGGGAAATGCTAATGAGACTCAAGGAGGCTCTAGATGTGTGGCATCGTAGGGTACATTGGAGACAAAGCGGTGGACACTTTGCTGATTGTGAGCTTGGAAAGACTGGAATATCGTGGATACGATTCTGCAGGTATGGCTACTCTGAACGGAGGAAAACTGGGGATAAGAAAACAGGTAGGCAAGATTCAAATTCTGAAAGAGATTCTGAAAAAAAAGCCCCTGGAAGGACAGCTGGGAATTGCACACACCCGTTGGGCTACTCACGGGGAGCCTACCACGGAGAATGCCCATCCTCACACTGGTTGTAAGAATGAGGTGGCCCTTGTGCACAATGGAATTATTGAGAATTATGCCGAGCTTCGAGACGAGCTTCTCAAAGAGGGGCACATTTTGCGCACCGACACCGACACCGAAGTGATCGCCCACCTGGTAGAAAAGCATCTAAATAAGAGCCTTCTGGTAGCTGTCCAGAAAGCGGTAAAAAGACTGGAGGGAAGCTACGCTCTGGCGGTGATATCTATTAAAGATCCCGAT
The DNA here is from genome assembly GCA_030602105.1 of Candidatus Aerophobota bacterium. Classification (GTDB taxonomy): domain Bacteria; phylum Aerophobota; class Aerophobia; order Aerophobales; family AE-B3A; genus SOJT01. The sequence goes on from JAUWAK010000072.1 coordinate 1,858, forward strand.
AAAATTGTGGTGGCTCGCTACAGATCACCCCTGGTCATTGGAATTGGCAAGAATGAAAACTTTGTGGCTTCCGATGCTTCAGCACTTCTTCATCTGACTTCCAACATGATCTTCATGGAGGATGGGCAGGTCGGATTCATAGCAAAGAGAAGAGTGAAGGTACTTGATAGAGAAGGTCGACCTGTAGAGAAAAAGGTCAAAATCGTCAAGTGGCACCTTCTGGGGGGACCCCAAAAGGATGGATACAGACACTTCATGCTTAAAGAAATCCATGAGCAGCCCGCGATCATCCGAAATACTCTTCAACGAAGAATATCTCAGGGTACCGAAAGAATCTATTTTGAACACACCAGCATCACTGAAGAAAAGCTTCCCAGTATCAGCAGGGTTATCATTCAAGCCTGTGGGACCTCCTGGCACGCTGGCCTGGTAGGTAAATATCTCTTTGAAAAATATCTGCGTCTGCATACAGAGGTTGATCTTTCCTCGGAGTTTAGGTACCGCATGCCTGTTGTTAGAGGAGATACTCTGGTTATGGCCATCTCTCAATCGGGAGAGACCGCTGATACACTGGCCGGGATCAGGCTAGCTAAGAGTGTGTTCCTGGATGTTCTCTCCCTATGTAACACCATAGAGAGCACTATAGCCCGAGAGTCGGATGGAGTTATCTACGCTTTTGCTGGTTCGGAGATTGGAGTAGCTTCCACCAAGGCTTACACGGCTGAACTTCTGGCCCTATTCCTTCTCACCATTCACTGGGGAACCCTTAAAGGGATGCTTTCCAAAGAGGAGGCTCATGAGATGGTGGAAGAACTAAAGAAGATCCCCTACTACGTGGAGGAAATGCTTGATAACCAGAAAGAAGTTCTGGAATGCGCCGAAAGATACTATCAATCATCCAATTTCCTCTTTTTGGGCAGAAGATTCAATTACCCCACCGCGCTGGAGGGAGCCTTAAAGCTTAAAGAAATCTCTTACATCCATGCTGAAGGGTATGCCGCTGGCGAGATGAAACATGGACCACTGGCTTTGGTAGATGAGAAAATGCCGGTAGTCTGCATAGCGCCTAAAGACTCGGTTTACCAGAAGATGATCAGCAACATCCGGGAGGTGAAGGCTAGAAAAGGTAAAGTCATCGCCATCGCCACCCGAGGAGATGAGGAGATTACAAAACTAGTTGATCATACCATTTTTATTCCTCCCATCCGGGAAGAATTCTCTCCCATATTGGCCGTTATTCCCCTGCAACTTTTTGCCTACCATGTGGCCATTAAACGGGGATGCCACGTGGACCAGCCGAGAAACCTGGCCAAAAGCGTAACCGTGGAGTAGGGGATGAGGAAAATATCCCTCCTCTGGGGCATCGTTATCAGCCTAGTTCTTGCCAGCCCTCCTCTTTTAGCGCTTCCCGCTGAAGATGTAGAAGTTATCCGGAACAGAGAATACTTCCCCACACTGCACCGGGCACTGCAAGAAGCCCGGGAGTCTATCAAGGTGATAATGCATTCCGCATGCTACTATGAGGAGTACCCTGACAGTCCCAGCAACATCCTAATCGGGGATCTGATAGAAGCTCACAGAAGGGGTGTTAAAGTAGAAGTTATCCTTGAGCTAGGCATCTGGGACGAGGTTAACCGCAACAACCGGGAAGTCGGTCGACTTCTTTCGAAGGAGGGAGTTGCGGTAGCCTTTGACTCCCCCGCAGTTACCACTCATGCTAAACTCATCACCATTGATGGAGATGTCAGTATCCTGGGGAGCACCAACTGGAAGTACTACTCTCTGGACAAGAATAACGAGGTTTCAGTTCTCATCAAGTCCAGAGAGGTTGCCACGGAAATTGAGAAGTATTTCAGAAAAATATGGAATAGCTGCCCCTAGCTTGGCTTCACTTTGTCCCTCCCACCGATGATCGCCTGAACAACAAACACATTGTTTGGGGGGCATCCCGTTACAAATCTTTCCCTTCTTTTCTTGAGGGGAACACATTGGCCGACCGCCACAATACTATCCTTTGAAGTGCCCTCAGGAATAGGTGGGTCGCCAGTAATGACTGTTACTCCAGGAAGGTACTTGAGTTGAGCCTCACGTCGCATATCAACAAGCGCACTCATAACCGTGTTCCGGCATCCAGTACAGGTTACTCCTCCATGTATGAGAGAAAAACCTTCAACCTGAACCGGATCATCCTCTATGGATCTTACAAATCGACGTCTCACCTTTTCCAGTTTCTCTCCCACAACCTCAATAAATTCATTATCCATGTTACCGAGTCCTCGCTCCGCGGCGAATTTAGTAACCAATACTTCTTTCGGATCATATCCCATGATTTGGCCACAAATAGAGTCTACTGAGACCGGGTCCTTCCCAGCCACCACCAGGTCCATCTCCAGGGGCCTTCCAAAAATAGGTCCAAGTCCCTCCTGACAAAGTATGGCATCCACTACAGTTAGAGCGGGTCTAAATACTGTGTTGATATCAGATATCCCCTTAAAGAGGCCCACCTGGTGCACGCGCCTTTTGTCTTTATCAGTCTCCAGCCCCTTCATTTTCTTCAAACCACAGGTCATCTCTGTCTGATCGTGGGTCTTCAGCTTGGGTACGCTGATAACCACGTCGGCCCGTTGCACCAGTTTCCAACATGGCAAGGTTTCAAACACCCTGCCGTTTTCAACGGGAAGTTCCACGTGGGGCGTCTTCTTCAAGTTGACCACCTCGTAGCCTATCTCCAGAAGTCTCTTATAGCCCGAAGTCTGGATGACCTTTTCCGTATCCACGCCCACGGCCGACGATTCGGCAATCACCGGACGGGCACCCAGCTCCCTTACAACATCTGCAATAGCGCGAGGGACTTCTGGCACAGTGATGCACGCTGCCTCCCGCTCCACTGGTGGGGCCACCCAGCTCGGGTTGATGAGAACCAGGTTGCCTGGCTTGATAATATCATCAATTCCACCGATGAGATCCAGGGCCTTCCGAACGGACTCCAGGATTTCGGGGTATTCAGGTTTAGGATTGGTCCTGACAATGGATACCTTTGCCTTGCCCATTCTAAATCCTCCTCATAAGAGCTATACCAGGGACTTGTGTGTCTTGCTTCATTTGTACATGCAAGTGTAAGATGCAGGCTTCTTGACCTTTAAATCGAACTTTGAGTTGGCCGGAATCACGATGGTATCTCCTATCGTAACAGTTTTCCAATTCGCCCCCGGAGGGCAGATTTCAAACTCTCCCACAGTCACGGTGATGTGCTCTTCTTCTTCCGTGTCGAAGGAGTATTCTCCAGGCCTCAACACGCCTGCTGTGTATCGGGTGCCTTCAAGTTCAAATCCCAAACTCTTGACCTTCCCTTCCAGATATTCATTAACTGTGATCATGATCTTTCCCTCTCCAAACCTTTCTCATCACTCAGCTATTAAGTGCAGTACTGTGTAATCTGTACTTCCAGTAGAATGTAACTATTCAGCCACTAAGACACCAAGGCACCAATTCCAATAGTAAATTGTCAATTTTCAATTGTTTGTGTCTTGGTGGCTACCTGAACAGTTACCAGGAGAATAGAGTAAGATGATTTAAACATTTTATTGCTCTCTTGTTAAGCAAAAATTGGGGTAACGTCGGCTTTTGAGGAAATATTTTTTCTTGACTAAAAGAAATTAAACCTTAAAATGGCGGAAACGTAACTCAGCGGGAACCAGCTCTTCAGCAAGGCATGGGTTGGGAGATCATCTGATTAAGGGGGATAGAGATCATGTTAAAAGACAGGAAGATTGGCGTAATCGGCACGGGAAATATGGGGGAGGCCCTTATCAGCGGG
>JAUWAK010000005.1 GCA_030602105.1 Candidatus Aerophobota bacterium
ACTGGTTGAGGACCCCCAAAAACAGTGAAGACTCCAGAGGCCACAAAATAGAAACCTATGGAGATAGCTTTCTCACTCATCCATTCAGGAGCCGCACCCGCAACTGGCAGATCGCTAATGTCTTCTCCCAATCCTCCTTCCTCTACTACATTGGTTAGGGCGATAAGGATGCGACTGTTATCCACGCATGATCCTACATGCATCACTGGTGGTATCCCAACTGCTTCACATATTTCTTGTAAGCCTCTCCCGGCATACTTGAAGGCTGCCTCCGGACGAAGTAAACCTGCCTTAGCGTTAGCGATGGCAGAGCAGCCCGTCACCACAACCAGAACGTCGTTCTTGATTAATTCCTTTACCATCTCTCGATGGCCAAAATCATGCTTTATTTTGGGATTGTTGCATCCTACAACACCAGCCAGGCCTCTCAATCGACCCTGAATAATGGCGTCGTTCAAAGGACGGTAAGTGGCCCTATAGGTCCCACCCAGAAAGTTATTTACATTTTCGGCCGTAAATCCCCCTATTAGACCCTGATTTTCCTTGGGTATCGCTACCGACTGATGATTCCGGTTTTCAAAATTGTCCACCGCAATCTTAAGGATTTGCTTGGCAATTTCATAGGCTTTGCCTTCCTCAAACTCAATATGTGTTACACCGGGAAACTTACATTTCGGAGAGGTAGTGATGAGTTTGGTGTGAAAACAGTCGGCGAGGGTGGACAGAGATGGCATCACGCACTGTACGTCCACCATCATCACCTCCACAGACCCGGTGAGAAGCGCCAGTTCCTGTTGCAAAAAGTTTCCCGCTACGGGGATCCCATGGCGCATAAGAATTTCATTGGAAGTGCAGCAGATTCCCACGAGATTGATACCTTTGGCTCCATTTTTTGCCAGTAGATCCTGAAGCTCAGGATCACGGCTTGCCTCAACGACCACCTCGGAAAGTGTCGGTTCATGTCCGTGTACGACCACGTTAACCTGATCTTCAGCCAGGACCCCCAGATTGGATTGACCTCTGATTGGTTTAGGGCTTCCGAAGAGAATATCGGATAGATCAGTAGCAATCATGGAACCGCCCCAGCCGTCACTGAGGGCTACTCTCAGGCCATGCATGAGGATGTTTTTATAATCCGTACCTGTGCCCATATGGGTGCGGTGCATCATTTCCACCACTTCTCGGTCGATTCCACGAGGGAGAATTCCCAGCTGCCTCCAGATTTTTACCCGGTTCTTGGGAGCCCGCAAAGGCATCCTCAGTTCCCCTTCCTGTTGGCCGAATTCCTTCAATATCTTCTCTGCCAAATCTTTGGCTATTTCCTCCTTGGTCCTTCCCTCAATCTTGATCTCATATTCGGTGGCCAGCAGCCTCAATTTTCTCTCATCCTTTATCTTATAAGCCTTCGCCTTTCCTTGAGCAGCGAGAAGCAAGGCGTGGGCGGTATCTCGTCCGTGGTCAGAATGAGCTGCAGCTCCAGCAGCAATTGCTCTGCCTAGGTTCCTGGCGACGATGGTATCGGCATTGGCCCCACAAGCTCCCTGGTCAGCTTTTTTGGTGATCCGGCATGGGCCCATGTTGCAGATTCGACAGCATATTCCCAAATGGCCGAACTTGCATTGGGGGCTGACTGCTTCAAATCTATCCCAGACAAGCTTAATTTGTTTTTCTTCTGCTTTTTTTATCATCACTGCAGTGGCTTTATCGACGGTTTTCTCATTTGTATTAGGCACTTTTGGATTCCTCCTTTATTTTCTCCACAATTCCCTTTATCTCGTTGCTGATTTTTTTATCTGTTTCAAAGGGAGAAACACCTTTTAGATCTGCCTCCACAATCTTTTCGTTGTAGGAGATAAATCCCAGAAAACCAAATTCTGCAAGGGTTTCTGTCATGAATTTCCTGTCGGAGCTATCCCGAATCTTATTCCCGACTATGGCAAGATTTTTCAAGTCAATATCTCCCGCCAGATCCCTAATTCTACGAGCCGTTTGAATACTCCGATATCCTGGCTCAACAACCACAATCATTTGGTTCACTCCTTTTGCTGTTGCCCTTCCAAGATGTTCTATCCCTGCCTCCATATCCAAAATGACCACCTCATCCCGTTCTATAATCAGATGAGCCAAGAGAGCCTTGAGAAAAGCATTCTCCGGACATGTACAGCCAAGTCCTCCTCCCCTCACGGTTCCCATAACAGCCAGGCCTATCCCGTGATGATGGACAAAGTACTTTTCAGGAATATCATCAACCCTGGGATTTAGTTTAAAATAAGGATTTAGGCTGCCAACCTTGGCATGAGTTCTTTCTTCTATTAGTTCCTTTAGTTCAATTAGAGGCTTTATTCTGGAGGAGTTAGGGAATCCCAGGGTAAGAGCAAGGTTGGCGTCGGGGTCGGCATCTATAGCAAAGACTTTCTTTCCCTCACGAGAAAACTCACTAGCCAAACCAGCAGCAAGAGTAGTTTTCCCTGTTCCTCCTTTACCGGTTACGGCGATCTTCATAAGTTAGTTTCCCAAACAAAATCCTATCTATTTTGTCATCTTGCCCTGAACTGTCAAGCAGCTTTTTCCCCGCCAGCTGGCCCTTCTGGATATTTTCTCAGTAGCCTCGAGCTTGTAACTATTTTCACAAATCTTGCCATAATAAAAGACCTCCTTCTTGGCCACCCTTCCTTTGCACCAAGATATTCAAAAAGATGCGCTCTCTTTGAATATCTTGCCTCTTCGGAGATCTTATGTCATTAGGAAATCTTTTTAACTCAAAAGACTCCCTTCATGAATCAGCCAATTGTACACATTCTTAGGACCGAGTCAAGGTCTGCGATGCCCTCTTCATAGCGGCTTTGATGAAATCCCGAAACAAAGGATGAGGTGATGAGGGACGAGATTTGAATTCAGGATGAAACTGAGTAGCTACAAACCAGGGATGACCAGATATCTCAATGATTTCCACCAAATCCTTTTCTTTGAATGTCCCCGTAATTACGAGTCCCATTCGGGTGAACAGATCCCGATATTTGTTATTGAACACATATCGATGCCGATGTCGCTCGTAAACCTCATTTTCTCCATAAGCCCGGTGACTGAGGCTGCCCTGGGCTATCCCACAGGCATAGGCACCCAATCTCATAGTCCCTCCCTTGACCTCATCTTTTTTTGCTCCGGCATAAGATCAATTACTGGATGAGGGGTGTCAGGGTCAAACTCGCTGCTGTTAGCGTCTCTCAGGTCCGCCACATTTCTGGCAAACTCGATGACGGCACACTGCATCCCCAGGCAAATTCCGAGGAAAGGTGTTCCTCGCTCACGGGCATACTGAATGGCCTCTATCTTTCCCTCTGTACCCCGCATCCCGAACCCTCCGGGGACCAGGATACCGTGCATGGAAGCAAAATAGCTCTCTGGCTGACCTTTTACTTCCTCAGCTTCCAGCCATACCGTGTTAACTCTAGCCTCATTGGCTGCTCCCGCGTGGATGAGAGCCTCGTTTATGCTCTTGTAGGTGTCTTTCATCTTCACATACTTACCCAGTACTCCAATCGTTACCTCTCCTCTGGGATGGTTCACTTTATCGACCCACCTGGACCACTCCTTGAGGTCCATCTTGGAACCCGCGAGATTTAGCTTTTGCAAGATCTTGTCAGTCAAACCTTCCTTTTCGAATCGCAGAGGAACCTCATAGACATTATCCACATCTATGGCCTGAATGACGCCTTTTTCTTCCACATTGCAAAAAAGGGAGATCTTGCTGCGTGCCTCTCTGGTCAAAGGAATTTGGGTACGGCAGAGTATGAGGTCCGGTTGAATCCCGATTTCCCGAAGCCTCCCCACACTGTGTTGAGTGGGTTTTGTTTTGAGTTCTGCTGAGGAAGAGATATAGGGAAGGAGCGTAAGATGAATGAACAAGGTATTTTCTCTTCCCTGCTTCAGGCGGAATTGTCTTATGGCCTCCAAGAAGGGAAGAGATTCGATATCTCCTACCGTTCCTCCTACCTCGGTAATGACAACATCTACTTTATCCTTTTCGGCTACTTTCCGTATCTTCTCCTGGATTTCTCCGGTGATATGAGGTACAACCTGAATTGTTTTCCCTAGGTATTCTCCTCTTCTTTCTTTCTCGATAACAGCACTGTAGATCTGTCCCGTAGTAACATTGTTGTGGGAAGAGAGGTTTATTCCCACAAAGCGCTCATAGTGACCAAGATCCAGGTCGGTTTCTGCCCCATCCTGGGTGACAAATACCTCCCCATGTTGAAAGGGGCTCATCGTTCCCGGGTCAACGTTGATGTAAGGGTCAAATTTCAACATGCTCACGCTGATTCCTCTAGATTTAAGAAGAGTCCCAATGGAAGCTGAAGCGACTCCCTTGCCTAGAGAAGAAAGGACTCCGCCGGTGACAAAAATGAATTTGGTCATTTCCTAGCTCTCCTCCTGGCCCCATTTAGTAACTTCCCGGAGTAGCACTCCTGCCAGGTCCCTCTTGTCTATTTTGCCAGAGACTTTGCCTTTCTTGAAAAGCAAGGCCCCTTTCTTACCGCAGGCTATTCCTATATCAGCTTCCCTCGCTTCTCCAGGACCGTTGACTTCACAACCCATCACCGCAACCGTCAAGGGAAGTTTAACCTCCTCAATTCGAGAGGCCACCTCACTGACCACTGAAACTAAATCAATCTTGCATCTTCCACAGGTTGGACAGGAAATGAGGGTGACGCGATCCTTGATAAAATCAAGCGATTGCAGTATCTCGTGAGCGGTCTTTACTTCTTGGATCGGATCACCGGTTAAGGATATTCTGATGGTATCACCGATTCCCCCGGCCAGGAGAATGGCCAATCCCGCAGCGGACCTAATGATGCCCTGAGGAGCAGGACCTGCCGCTGTTATTCCTAGATGGAGAGGATAAGGAATCTTTTGAGAGATGAGCTGGCAGGAGTAAACAGTGGTTAGGACACGAGGAGATTTGAGGGACACAATGATGTCTCGGAAGCTTTCCTCTTCAAGGAGTCTTACCGTTTTCAGAGCACTCCTCACCATGGCCTGGGCTACTTCTTGGATAGGATTTGTCCTTCTATCCTTGGTTGGCTTTGAGAGGAAACCCTCTTTCAGGGAACCGGAGTTAACCCCTATACGAAGGGGAATCCCGCTCCCTTTAGCCTCCTCGGCTACCTGCAGGATTCCCTCCTCTGTCATGTTTCCAGGATTGATTCTTATCTTGTCAATTCCCGCCCTTATAGCTGCAATGGCTAATTGGGAATGAAAGTGGATATCACCGGCCAGGGCAATCTTCGCCTTTTTTCTAATCTTGGATAAAGCCTTCACCGCTCGCATGTTGGGCAAAGCTATTCTTACTATTCTGGCTCCGGCCTCTTCCAGCTCCATAATTTGGCGAAGGGTAGCCGAGATATTCTCCGTGGGTGTCTTCGTCATCCCCTGAACTACTACCGGAGAACCTCCACCAATGATTACCTTCCCTACCTTTACTGACCGAGTTTTTCTCCTTTCTTTTGGTGTAGTCCAGGGCATTTTTACCTATTCACCCTGCTGTCTTACCAGCTATGTCGGGGCTGATTAATAAGCTAACCACCTCCCGCAACTTGTACCTGCACCTTATCAGGGGTTTATATATATTTGGGAATTTCATTCCTCTTGCATAGTTATGGCCTCAGTCGGACATACCTCGGCACACTCTCCTTTGCCATCACAAGCCTCAGGTCTTACCAATTTTACTACGTCGTCAACCAGTTCCAAACAATCGTTGGGGCACTCATCAATACAGATCTCGCATCCTGTACACAGGTCTTCATCTATGACCGGCTTTTCCATCAATTACCTCCTTGCATAATGTAGAATGTTCACCGGGAAAAAATAAAGCTTTGCCTCACCCGTTAGTTTACCAACAAGGGAAAAATAATCAGGTGAGGTAGAAAGGCTGCGTTCCTTTCTCAAGAGTTGAGGACTCAGGAGAGAAGATTTAGTATCCTGATTAAAGTATCTCTGATCTTGGCTCTTTCCACCACCAAATCGATTACTCCATGCTTAAGCAAGGATTCTGAAAGTTGAAATCCTGCAGGAATCTGCTGCCTGATAGTCTGGCTTATCACCCTTGGTCCAGCGAATCCTAACCTTGCTCCCGGCTCCGCTAGCACAATGTCGCCTCGCGAGGCAAAACTTGCCATTACTCCCCCCATAGTAGGATTGGTAAGAAGGGAGATATACAGAACTCCTTCTTGCTTGAGTTTAGCGATGGCTGCACTGGTTTTCGCCATTTGCATAAGAGAAAAGACTCCCTCCTGCATCCTGGCCCCTCCTCCTGATCCTGAGATGAGAAGAAGAGGATGCTTTTCTTCCACGGCTTTCTCGGCAGCCAGAGTTATTCTCTCTCCTACCACAGAACCCATACTTCCTCCCATAAAGCCAAAATCAGTTACTCCGACGACGATGGGTACACCACCAACCTTCCCTTTCCCTATTATGGCCGCCTCATCCAATCCTGTCTTTTCCACTCCTTTACTTAGTTTCTCTTCATATTCGGGGAAGCCCAAAGGGTTATTGGGACGAATGTTGGAGTTATACTGTGAGAAGCTTGCTTCATCCAGCGTAACACTGATCCTATCGTGTGCCCCGAGATAAAAATGGTAGCCACATTCGGGGCAGACCCTAATATTTTTCTCCAGGTTCTTATTGTAAATGGTCTTTGAACAGCCGGTACATTGCGTCCATAGACCGTCAGGAATGTCGATTTTTGTCTTACCTCTTTTTATTCGATTATACGTTCTCTCGAACCAGCCCATAGCCTGAGCTCTCCTTATTTTTCATTGAAGACTTTGTTAGGAGGGGCCTCATCCGCCGGACTGTATCTTTCCACATTTTGTGAGGATCTCGGCCTTACCCCTTATCTTCACAGCGGATACGTGCTCAGTGAATTGAGAAATCCAAACCTCGCCAGAATCGAGTTTTTCAGTATGCTGGATTGTAGTTTCCTTACCCCGTGTTAAACCTATGACAGTTACTCCCTCCTCCAATGCCTTCACCACTATTGACTCTTGTCCAGTCATCTCCTGCATTCTGATCTCTCCTCTCATCTATATCTCAAGCTTTACTTCTACTGTCGTTTCTATGTGGCCTAAAAATGCCAAAGGGTGATGTTTCTCGGGGCAAGGTCCGCAAAAGAAGCGCCAGACACCCCACGTTTTTCCCTAAAATTCCTTGTGGTGGCACTATCTTTTTATCTCTTTGAGCTCTGGGGTCTGGCTCTGGCACCTCTCAGGCCCGGCTTCTTTCTTTCTTTCATCCGGGGGTCCCGAGTCAGAAATCCACTTTTCTTCAAGGGAGGTCGTAATTCAGGATTGATCTCCAGAATAGCGCGGCTGATCCCCAGTCGGATAGCCTCTGCCTGTCCGGCCAATCCTCCGCCACTTGCCTGTACTTCTACATCAAATTGGTCCACGAAATTCACTTTCTCCAGGGCTTCCTTCACTACCTTTCGGTAAACCAGACGCGGGAAATATTCATCAATAGTCTTCTTGTTAACAGTGAAGTTGCCCTTACCGGCTTTCAGAACGACTTTGACCTTGGCTGCTTTTCTTCTTCCAGTCGCAGAAAAACTCTCTTTCACTTTCATGTTTTCACCGCCATTTTTGTCTTAAATGATAATCACATTTTTTGTCCCGTCAAGAGAGCAAGCTTAGAGAATGTAGCGAGAGAGATCTTTGCTCTCCACAATATCTTTCAGTTTGGCTCGTACATAACTAGCATCAATTCTGAGGGATTTCCGTCCTATCTGGGAGGCTTTGAAGGAAATTTCTTCCAGGAGTTTTTCCATAACCGTGTAAAGGCGTCTTGCGCCAATATCTTCCGTTTGCTCATTGACCAGATATGCCAGGGAGGCAATTTCCTCGATGGCAGTCTTGGTAAAGGCGAGATTTATCTTTTCCGTCTTCATCAAGGCCTGGTACTGCTTTATCAGGGAATTTTTTGGCTCAGTGAGGATTCTTCGAAAATCATCTTTGGTCAGTTTGTCTAGTTCCACCCGGATGGGAAACCTGCCCTGAAGCTCAGGAATCAGATCTGAGGGGGAGGTGGCATGGAAAGCTCCGGCAGCGATGAAGAGAATATGGTCTGTTTTGATGGCCCCATAGCGAGTAGCCACGGTGGTTCCCTCAACAATGGGTAGAAGGTCTCTCTGGACTCCCTCCCGCGAGATATCGGCTCTTTCAGGTCCTCCTCCACTCGCTACTTTGTCTATCTCGTCAATGAAGAGGATGCCGGAGTCTTCAACTCTATGAATGGCTTTCTCAATGACTTTATCTTTATCTATTAGTTTTTGCGCTTCCTCTTCGGTGATAATGCGGCGAGCCTCCTTTAGGGAAACTTTTGTTTCTCGGGGGTGCCTGGGGAGCATATCACCCAACAAGTCCTGAAAACTCATCCCCATTTGCTCTACTCCTGCCGCAGTAAATATCTCAATCATGGGGGTAGATTTCTCTTGAGTCTTTATTTCAACGAGTCTGTCTTCTAGTTCCTTGTTTTTGAGCTTTTGCTTCAAAATCTCCCGGCTGCGCTCAGCTTTCCTCAATCTTTCATTGTCCACATCGCTCTCTTTCCCTGGCAAAGAAGGAGTTCTGGGGGGAAGAGGGAGAAGAACATCGAGTAGCTTTTCCTGGGCCAGTTTCTTCGCCATTTCTCTTACCTTCCTTAACATCTTTATGCGCACTGTGTGTACAGCTATGTTGGTAAGATCTCTTACCATAGACTCTACATCTCGTCCGACATAACCCACTTCGGTGTACTTACTCGCCTCTACTTTCAGGAAAGGTGCCTGGGCAAGTTGAGCTAGCCTTCTGGCAATCTCCGTCTTTCCTATTCCGGTTGAACCTATCATGATGATGTTCTTGGGCGCTACTTCATCCCGCAGTCGGGGAGGGAGCTTCTGGCGCCGCCACCGATTTCTTAAGGCAATAGCCACAGCACGTTTGGCCTCCTTTTGCCCGATGATGTATTTATCCAGCTCTTTAACTATGGCAGGGGGAGTCAGTCTTTTCTCCCTCATCTTTTTCTCCTCGACTGTTAAAAGCTAGTTGGTCTAAATTCTTGTGTTTTGCAGCTACAACTCTTCAATTGTAATCTGCTCGTTGGTATAAACACAGATCCCGGCGGCGATGTGCATTGCTATCTCCGCAATTCTTCTGGGATCATAATCAGTATGCTCGGTGAGAGCCTGAGCAGCAGCTTGGGCATAACCGGCACCTGAGCCTATGGCAATTACCTCGTTGTCAGGTTCGACAACATCTCCACTACCGGAGATCATCAGGGTTTTTTCCCGATCAGCTATGATCATTAATGCCTCGAGCCTGCGCAGTACCTTGTCCTGTCTCCAGTCTTTGGCCAGTTCCAGAGCCGCCCGGGAAAGGTTCCCCCGATACTGTTCGATCTTTTTTTCAAATTTTTCAAAGAGAGTGAGAGCATCAGCCACTCCTCCAGCGAAACCAGCCAGAATCTTACCTTTGTAAAGCTTCCTTATTTTGTTGGCTTGGTGCTTCATAATGATGTTGTGAAAAGTGATTTGCCCATCACCCGCCATGGCCACTGTCTCTTTGTCTCTTACTGCTAGGATGGTGGTGGAATGAATCATCTTGCCTCCCCTTCAGGCCCTGGGATGAGCCTTCTCGTATACTTCCTTTAATCTCTTTGGGGAAATATGGGTATAGATTTGTGTGGTGGAGATTCTTTCGTGACCCAGGAGTTCCTGAACCGAACGAAGATCCGCACCACGGTTGATAAGATGAGTAGCGAAGGAGTGCCGCAGGGTATGGGGACTAGCTGATTTAGAGATTCCGGCCAGCTCCAGATATTTGCTTAACCTCTTGCGGACGGCTCTATCAGATAGTCTCGTTCCAGACTTGTTGAGAAATAGAGCCTTTACTCCTTGTTGGATTTTCCTTTCCCTTTCTTCCAGATATTGGGTGAGGGCATCCATAGCCCATCTCCCCAGAGGAACAATTCTTTCCTTGTCTCTTTTCCCCTTGATTTTGACGATCTCTTCTCGAAGATCTACATTTTCCAGATCCAGGTTTACGAGCTCCGCTACTCTCATTCCCGTCCCATATAAAAGTTCCAGAGCCGCCCTGTCCCTCAAGCCGGAGAAGTTCTTCCTCTCAGCCGATTCTAGGAGGCGTGCCACCTCATCCTCCTCCAGAAAGGAAGGAATTCTCTTTTCCAGTTTGGGAGCTCGAAGACTCATCAGGGGGAAATTTGTTAGGTTCCCTTTGAGGTAAAGATAATGAAAAAAAACTCTCAGCGAGGCTACGCGGCGGGCCAGGGTAGACCTGGCCAGACTCTTTCTCTGAAGAGCGGCAAGGTAGCCTCGTACTACCGGATAGTCTATCTCACTCACATGCCTCTTTTGGGAGGAAAGAAATTGCAAAAAATCCCTTATGTCACTAAGGTAGCTCTTAACGGTGAGAGCAGAGAGATTCTTCTCCTGTCTAAGGTAGACCCCGAAGTTGTCAGCCAATTTTGGTTTCATTTGACTTTTTGATAATTTTGTAGGGAATCTTCCCTATCTTTCTCTTGGTTACTATCTCATCCTTGATGAGTTTTCTGCAGGCCGGACACTTGAAACCATCCTTGAATCGGATAAGGTAGGGGGAGGTGCAATGGGGACACTTTCGGGGTATTGGCTCTTGAGCGGAGATGAACTTGCACTCAGGAAACCTGGAGCAGCCGAAAAAAACCTTTCCCTTATTTGATACTCTCTCAATTATCTCTCCCTTGCACCCAGGCGAGAGGCACTCTGCCCCTGTTTTTTTCATCACTGGCATGGTGTTTTTGCAATCCGGGTAGTTTGAGCAGGCCAGAAACTCACCCCAACGGCCAAATTTGAGAATCATTGTTCCACCACACCTCTCGCACATTGTCTTGGAAGTCTTCAAACCTTCCTTTTTGATATCCCTCATAGCGGACTCAGCTACTTTTAGTTCCTTCTCAAAATGCTGGTAGAACTCCTCCACCACGTCGTTCCACTTCCTTTTTCCTGACTCGACTGTGTCCAGACCTTCTTCCATGCGGGCGCTGAATTCCGTGTCCAGGATGGTGGGCAAATTCTCCACCAGGAGTTCATTAACCAGCCTGGCCAGGCTGGTTGGAATAAGCACACCCCTATTCAAAATGATATATTGCCTCTGCCGAATAGTGGAAATGGTCGGGGCGTAGGTACTTGGTCTACCTATGCCTTTCTCTTCAAGAGTCTTCACCAGGGAGGCTTCGGTATAGCGAGAAGGAGGTTGGGTGAACTCCTGTCTCGAGGTGATCTCTTCTAACGCCAGCTTGATTCCTACTTTGAGGGAGGGAAGAACGCTTTCCTTGTCAGCTTTTTCCTTGAGGATTGCCGTAAAGCCGGGAAACCTTATCTTGGTTGCCTGTGCCTTAAAAACATATTCTCCTCCCTCAATATCCACCGTTGATATTTTCATCAGAGCTTTTTCCATTTGGGAAGCCAGGAATCTTTTCCAGATAAGGTCATAGAGCTTCAAATGGTCCTTTGATAGATGGTCCTTGAGGAGAGCGGGGGTACGTGATATCCTTGTAGGTCTTATGGCTTCATGAGCGTCCTGGCTGGATTTCCTGTTTTTGTATATAGGGGTCCTTTGAGGAATAAATTGTGTGGAGAACTCTTTCTTGAGGAAATTCCTTGCCTCCAGCTGTGCCTCTTTTGCTACCCTGATGCTGTCTGTCCTCATGTAGGTAATGAGCCCCACTCTTTCCTTTCCACCGATATCCCGACCTTCATAAAGACCTTGAGCTAGCCTCATAGTTCTAGCGGTGGAAAATCCCAGCCGATACCCGGCTGCCTGCTGTAAGGTGCTGGTGGTGAAGGGAGGTGAAGGCCATCTTGCTTTCTCCTTTTCCTCCCATCCAGCAACCTGAAAGGCCTGTTTTCCTATTCTCTGTGCATGTTCGTGTGCTTGCCCTTCCCTGGGTATTTGCGCCTTTTTGCCCTGTATGGAATAGAGTTTTGCCTCCAGGGATGCGGCTCTCTTAGATGGGCTAAATTTTGCTGAGATTGTCCAGTACTCCCTGGAAGAGAACTTCTCAATTTCTTCTTCTCTCTCACAGATGAGTCTCACCGCAACCGATTGAACCCTTCCTGCTGAGAGTCCTCTTTTTACCTTCTTCCAGAGAAGCGGCGATATCTTGTATCCGACCAGTCTATCCAGCACTCTTCTTCCCTGCTGGGCATCTACTTTGTTGAGGTCAATCTCACCAGGATTCTCAATGGCCTTCTTTAGAGCGTCCCTGGTGACCTGATTAAAAACTATCCTTACCTTCTTGGGATGCTTGAGCTCCTGGGACAGATGCCAGGAGATAGCCTCACCTTCTCGATCCAGATCGCTAGCCAGGTAAATTTCATCCATCTTTTCACTCAAGGCCCTGAGCTTCTTCAGTATTTTTCCTCTACCCGGAATAATCTGGTAGGTGGGCTCAAAGTTATGCTCTATGTCTACCCCCAGCTTCTTTCTGGGTAGATCCTTGATATGTCCATAGCAGGATTCCACCCTGAATGACGGTCCCAGGATCTTTTCAATAGTCTTGGCTTTAGCGCCAGACTCAACAATGACTAAATTCTTGGACACAACAGGCTTCCTCTTCTTACCAGAGCTCTTTTCCACACTGGCAAACTGCTCTTTTTCCCCCGACACCTTCACTACTTCCTCTCAAAATGCTCCATAAGATTCTTTGCCTTCTCAGAATCTTTCTTCCTAACCATTACTCTTATTCCGTTCTCGAAAGTGGCAGCAGGAAACATTGATCCCGCATGCTCGTCCCATAGTTCACAGTAGATGTCGCCATTTGCCAAAATTGATTTTATCATTTCTGCTTCAACGCAAGATCTGGCTGAGTATATTTGAATCATTTCCTCTTCTCAATGCTCATTCTTGTCAACATAGCCCATTTCCAAAGAGTGTCTACGCCTCCTTCACAAATTGTTGACCGGCCAGCTGCCTTATCAGGCCTTTTATTTCCAGTCTCATCAAAACTTCAGCTACCTTGGGGGCGGGAAGGCTGCTTTCTTGAACCAAAAGGTCTATGTGCGAAGGCTGTCCACCTAAAAGATCCAGGATTTTCTCTTCTTCAAGGGAAAGGGACAGTTTCCCCCGACTACTCATCTTTTGCCTCTTCATCTCTCCCAGAGGGGAAAGATCCAGCTCTTCCAGTACATCTTGAGCTTCCTCCACTAGTTTCGCTCCTTGCTTGATCAGCCGATTGGTTCCCTGGCTGTAGGGACTGGTGGTATTTCCGGGAACACTGAAAACTTCTCTTCCCTGTTCCAGGGCAAAATCAGCGGTGATTAGAGCTCCACTTCGAAGGGGAGCTTCCACTACCACCACGCCTTTGCTCAGTCCACTTATCATCCGGTTGCGCTGGGGAAAATGAACTCCCTCCGGTGGTGTTCCCAAAGGAAACTCGGAGATAACCGCTCCACTTTCGATGATCTCGGCCATAAGTTTTCTGTTTTCCGGGGGATAGACCACATCCACTCCGCACCCCAGAACAGCGATGGTTCTTCCCCCTGCTTCCAGAGCTCCCCAATGGGCTGCTGTGTCGATGCCCCTCGCCATTCCACTAACTATGGTAATCCCCTCTTTAGCCAGCTCCCGGGCCAGTTTTCTTGTCATTATTTTTCCGTAGGTGGTAGCCCTTCGGGTTCCCACCATAGCCACAGCATCCCTGTCCTCCTCCCTAAGGCTTCCCCTCACGTAAAGCAGGAAGGGAGGATTGAAAGTGTGGAGAAGATTTCGAGGATATTCATCATCCTGAAAGCTAATGAGATGTATAACCAGCTTATCTATAGTTTTCAAATCCTCGTCTATCTCTATTCCCTCCCTCTCCTGGATGATAGAGCTCACTGTTTTCTCCCCCATTTCGGGAACCCTCAAGAGACTACTGGAAGAAGCAGAGAGAACCTTTTTTGGAGAGCCGAAGTGTTCAACTAGCTGGCGGCATCTTTTGGGGCCGAGATGGGGAATTTTGCTTAAGATGATCCATTCTCTATGAGAGCTCATGTTCTTCTCAAACTCCATCCCTTAAGTGCCTCATCGTGAGTCTGCTGAGAAGTTTGGGATAGAAATAGCCGGCGAATTCTTTATCTATGACGATGCTGCTGGTATTCTGCCAGCTTTTCCCTCCCCTCGAGGAACAGCGATCTTCCCTGTTCGGATGAGCTTTTTAATACCAAAGGGCTTAAGGAGAGTAAGAATACCTCCAATCTTTTCCTCCGAACCAGTAGCCTCTATGATGAAGGCGTCAGGATTGACGTCTACTATCTTGGCCCGGAAGATGTCAACTATGCGCATAATTTCAGCCCGATCGCGTCCTCTAGCCGCCACCCTGACCAGCACTAGCTCCCGCTCTATCCTGCCCTTACCGGTGAGATCTACCACCTTGATAACGTCGATGAGTTTTCTGAGTTGCTTGATGACCTGTTCAATAATCCGATCATCTCCGGGGACCACCATAGTTATGGAGGAAACGGACGGATCCTCGGTTTCCCCCACCGCCAGACTATCAATGTTGAATCCCCTGGCACTAAAGAGAGAAGCAATTCTTGCCAGGATTCCAAACTTGTTTTCCACCAGTACAGAGATGGTGTGTCTCATTGCTGCTCCTTATGATTGAATCCAGCTCATCATTCCCCTGAGCTTTCTGCCCACTTTCTCTACCAAATGCTGGGCATCTTTTTTGGCCAGTGCATTGAAAACTGGTCTCGAGGCCGAGTTTTCCAGGATCCATTCTCGGGCAAATTCTCCCGACTGGATCTCAGAGAGTATCTTTTTCATCTCACCTTTAGTCTCTTCAGTAATAATACGGGGCCCCCGGGTGAGATCTCCATATTCGGCGGTGTTACTTATGGCTGACCTCATTCCTGCCAGCCCACTCTCATACAAGAGATCCACGATGAGCTTGAGCTCATGCAAACATTCAAAATAGGCCATCTCTGGTTGATAGCCAGCCTCTACTAAGATTTCAAAACCTGCCTTAATAAGAGAGGTTGCTCCTCCGCAAAGGACAACCTGCTCCCCAAATAGGTCGGTTTCGGTCTCTTCTCGAAAGGTGGTCTCGATGACTCCGGCCCTTGTTCCTCCGATCCCTTTGGCATAAGCTAGACCCAACTCTTTAGCCCTACCGGTCGCGTCCTGATACACAGCCAAGAGACACGGAATCCCCTTTTTCTCTATATACATCCTCCTGAGAAGGAGACCGGGACCCTTAGGGGCCACCATAAATACATCTACTCCAGCCGGCGGAATAATCTGGTCAAAATGGATGTTAAATCCGTGGGAAAAACCCAGAGCCATACCCTCTTTAAGATAGCTGCATATATCTTCCCGGTAAAGCTCAGCTTGAAGCTCATCGGGAACCAGAATTTGAATAACGTCTGCGTTTCTGGCGACTTCGCTTGCACTTCTTACCTCAAAGCCATTTTCTTGGGCTTTTTTCCAATTGGGGCATCCTTCCACCTCTCCCACTATGACCTTAACCCCACTGTCGCGAAGGTTCTGTGCTTGTGCATGGCCTTGACTTCCATATCCTATGATGGCGACGGTTTTCTTCTTTAGAACCTCCAAATTTGCATCCTTCTCATAGTAGATTTTTGCCATTAAAAGCCTCCTTGGTTTTTTCCTGTCTTTTCCGTCAATAGATAGGAGTTCCCTCCACCAGAGTATGCTGGCGAAACTTCTTTATGAGTTTCTTGGTGACGGGTCCTGCCTTTCCCTCGCCAATGACTTTTCCATCCACTTTGGCCACCGGGATTATTTCAGCCCCGGTGCCGGTGAGGAAACACTCCTGGCAAGAATGAAGCATGAACGGTGTGAAGGTCTCTTCCCTAACGGATATCCCCTCTTTTTTGGCTAGTTCGATGACTGCGTCTCGGGTAATTCCTCTTAAGATCCCTATCCAGGTGGGCGGGGTAAGGAGCTCGCCATCTTTGACCACAAATATATTGTCAGCCGTTCCTTCAGCTACATACCCATCCTGGCTCAGCATAATGCCTTCCCCCATTCCCTGGAGGTTTGCCTCCATTTTTGCCAGGATGTTGTTGAGATAGTTCAAAGATTTGATTCTGGCATTGAGAGCGGAAGGAGGAATCCTCCGGGTGGAGACAACCACCACCTCTAACCCTTTCTTATAGAGATCCTCAGGATATAAACTAATTCTATCGGCAATGATGATAACGCTAGAACGGGGACACTTGCGAGGATCCAATCCAAGATCCCCTTTTCCCCGGGAGACCACAAGGCGAATATAAGCATCCTTGAGTTTGTTGCGCCTTAGGGTTTCCAGGATTTTTTCTCTAAGCTCATCTCTGGACAGGGAAATGGTCAGGTTGATGGCTCGGGCAGAATCCCAGACCCGACTGAGGTGCTCTTCCAGTTTGAATACCCTGCCGTTGTACGCCCTGATTCCCTCGAATACTCCATCTCCATAGAGGAATCCATGGTCAAAAACGGAAATTTTTGCATCTTTTTCCGGAAGGAATTCTCCATCAATATAGACCCATCTTTCCACTTCCCCCTCCTTATGCTGGTTTTCTTCTCTAGACCCGAATTTTGGTGGGCACGATGCTAATAAAACTATGGACCTTTTCTCATGCTCTCCGATCCTCGTCTAATGGATACTCGTCACCCTTCTTCACTGCTTTTACTTTTGAGCTGAGGAAAGAGAATTACCTGTCGAATAGAAACAGAGTCGGTAAGAAGCATAACCAGTCTGTCTATTCCTATTCCCAGACCTCCAGTGGGAGGCATCCCGTATTCCAGAGCCTCCAGGAAATCCTCATCCATTGATCCCTTCCCAGCTTCAGTTTCGGCAAATCTAGCTCTCTGTTCGATGGGATCGTTCAACTCTGAATAAGCGTTTCCGATTTCCTGTCTTCCCATAAATACTTCAAAACGTTCTACCAAGGAAGGATCCTCTTTTTTCCTCTTGGCTAGAGGAGATGTCGCAACCGGATAGTCCACGATGAAGGTAGGTTGAACCAACTTGGGTACCACCTGATGGTCAAGGAGATGCTCCAGTATCTGGGCACCTGTCAGTCCCTCGACATTTAAGCCTACCTCAGAGGCTGCTGCTCTTACCTCAACCTCATTCTTGAGATTCACCTCCAGATTTCCTATCTCTTTGAGGGCCTGGATGAAAGTCATCCTCTTCCAGGGGGAGGAAAGATGTATCCTCTCTTTCTGGTAGCTTATCTCAAGAGTTCCCTTAATTTGTTTGGCTACCCACTGAATAAGCTCCTCAGTAAGCTTCATCATCTCCTCATACCCATCGTAGGCTGAGTAAACCTCCAACATAGTAAACTCCGGGTTATGGAGCCGATCTATTCCCTCATTTCTGAAGTTTCTGTTAAGCTCGTAGACTTTCTCCATCCCTCCCACGATTAGTTTCTTTAGGTAGAGCTCCGGAGCGATGCGAAGGTAAAGATCCTCATTCAGAGCCCTGTGGTGGGTGCGGAATGGCCTTGCTGTGGCTCCCCCAGGAAGAGGCTGCATCATAGGTGTCTCCACTTCCAGAAATCCCCTCTCATTCAAGAAGTTCCTTACGGTGTTAATTATGGCTCCTCTCTGAAGGAAAATATCTCGTACCCCGGGATTGGCAATAAGGTCAAGGTAGCGTTTGCGGTAACGAAGCTCTACATCCTGGAGTCCATGCCACTTTTCCGGAAGAGGCCTAAGAGACTTTGCCAGGAGGAGGAAATCGAAGGTTTCGACAGTTAGCTCGCCACTCTTCGTCTTAAAGACTTTTCCCTTTACCCCTATAATGTCACCGATGTCAAGCTTTTGAAATAAAGGATACCTTTTCTTGAGTCGGTCTTCTCGGGCATAGATCTGGATTCTTTCTGTTCTGTCCTTCAGATCAGCAAAACTCGTTTTCCCATGTCCCCGTAAGGCAACAATCCTCCCCGCCAGAGAAACCTTGGTTTCTCTTTTTTCACCTGCCTTCAGATCCTCGTGGCTATTCCTCACCCACTCGATAGAGTGTCTGGGGCCAAATCTGGCTGAATATGGATCTTCGTCTTTTTCGATCCACCAACGCAGTTTCGTTTTTCTTTCCTCTAGCAATCTATCTTTTGAGGATTCCATGGCTGGCCTTCAAAGTAGCAAGGTGTTCTTCATTCTTCGATCAGCGAAATTCTCAAGTTCGGATGATGAGAGATATTCTATATGAATCTGGTGGTTTGTCAAAACAAAGGATGATTTCAGCGCTTTCCATATTTCTGTATTTCTATTTTTCTTTAACTCATTATTTTTGCGTGAAGGCCACATAATTTGGTAAAGTTGAGAAAGAAAACTTAAGAAACATTGATGTTGGTTGACAGATGAGGGAACAATGCTAAAATGCTGGGGACGACCAGCAGGCGGGGGGAAGAGAATGAAGCTAGCTGAGGAGGTCAGGCTAGGTAATCTTTCCCACAAGGATAAGAAGAGGGGTAAGTTCTATCTCACTTATCCCTTTTTTTCAAATATCTAAACCTCCAGCGACTCAGTTACTCTGTGCATTTTTATAGAACCGGCAAGAGAAGCCTACCGGCGAAACTCACACCCCGTCGCGGGGATTCTTATTCTCTTCAAAAGGTGATGAGGAAGTGGCTATGGAGCTTTGGTGTCGTGCCTGCCGGAGGAAATACGGAATCAATGAGCCTATTTGGCGATGCGGGTGTGGCTCGCCGCTGGATGTTCGCATTGATTCTCAGTTTCCCCGCGATAGAATAGTGAAAAGGAGACCGAACCTCTGGAGATACCGGGAGGCTTTACCTCTGGAGGATGAGGTAAGAGTGGTTAGCTTTGATGAGGGCTTCACTCCTCTCATTTTTCGGAACTTCAAGGGCTTCCAGGTCGCTTTCAAATTGGAATACCTCTTTCCTACCGGTTCTTTCAAAGATCGTGGAGCCAGCCTGTTGGTAAGCAAGGTGAGGGAGCTAGGGATTCAGGAGGTGGTGGAAGATTCTTCCGGTAATGCCGCAGCAGCTATAGCTGCCTATTGTGCTGCCTCCGGGATAACCTGTCACATCTATGTACCGGAAACTGCCTCATTCAGTAAACTGACCCAGATAAGGATGTATGGAGCCAGGTTGGTGAAAGTCCCTGGGTCAAGGCAGGATACAGCCAGGGCAGCCTTTGAAGCTGCAGAAAAAAGCTATTATGCTAGCCATTATTGGAACCCTTTCTTTTTCCAGGGTACCAAGACCTTTGCCTTTGAGGTCTGGGAGCAACTAGGATTCAGGGTTCCCCATAACCTCGTCATTCCGGTGGGCCATGGTACTCTCCTGTTAGGTGCCCATTTTGGCTTCCAGGAACTCAAGGCCTCGGGAATGGTCAAAGAAACTCCCCGGATTTTTGCTGTTCAATCGGAGAACTGCTGCCCTCTCTTTCGAGTATTTCATGAGGGTCTTACTTACTTACCTCAAATTGTCGAAAAGGAGAGCCTGGCTGAAGGAATCGGCATCAGTCAGCCCCTTCGCTGGAAACAGATCCTCGAAGCGGTAAAATCATCACAGGGGACATTCCTAAAGGTCTCTGAGGAGGAAATCGTAAGTTCCCTGAGGGAACTATCGCATCAAGGCTTTTTCCTGGAACCTACCTCGGCCGTGGCTCCTGCGGCTCTAGCTCAGCTCGTCAAGAGGGAATTGGTTCATTCTTCCGAACTTAGCGTGGTGCCTCTGACAGGGACGGGACTGAAGGCGGCTGATAAGATCGCCTCCAAGGTCCTTGATCTTTGAGGACAGTATTACATTTAAGAGATTTATACGGGCATCGAGTGACTTTCCCCGAAGGAGCATTATAGCAGCTACTTTGATATTCTTGAGATAGTAGAACCCAAGAAATACAAGGACAAAATAGAGGATAGTGCAGCCATGAGATACCGTGATCTTATCAAAGAGATAGAGGACGGAACAGTTGCCTCTGCCTATTTGTTCGAAGGAGAGGAAGGCTATTTTAAAGAAGAGGCTTTGAAGAAACTTAGAGAGGCCTTAGTCTCTCCTGGGTATGAAGATTTTGACTACGAGGACCTCTCCTGCCGGGATGCCTCCATCTCTCATCTTTTGGAATCCATTAATATTCTTCCTTTTCGGGGAGAGAGGCGATTGGTAGTTTTGAGGGATATGGACTCCTCCTCCCCAGCCCATGGCAAAGCTCTGACTGAATACTTGAGGAATCCGGTGCCATCTACTTGCCTGGTGGGTCTCGGAAGGAAATTTAACAGAAAAACAAAGCTTTATGGAACTTTTAGGGAAAGGGGGAAGATTGTTTCCTTCTACCCCTTGAGAGATGAAGAAGTTGTTGATTGGATCAGGGGTAGGGTGAAAAAGGAGGGAAAGAGGATCTCTCCTCAGGCAGGGATGTATCTGCAGGAAAGCGTGGGAAATGACCTTCAGAGGCTTAGGGGGGAAATTGAAAAGCTAGTTCTGTTTTCTCATCCCAAAGCCTCAATAGAGAAGGAGGATGTGGAGAACCTGGTAGGAGAAGGGAGA
>JAUWAK010000054.1 GCA_030602105.1 Candidatus Aerophobota bacterium
TTCTCTAAAACCTCTCTTATTCTGTCTCCCAATTTCTTCCAAAGCAGGCGAGTGACACATGTATCTATCCTTTCACACTGATCCGGGTCTTTATCATCCACACAGGCCACGGGGGCAATGGGTTCCTTCAGGGCCTTGATAATGTCCAATACTTTGATATCACCCGGGTCCCTGGCTAACATAAAGCCCCCTCCTGGACCTCGGGTACTCTGTATTAACCCCGCTCTCCCTAACTGGTTGAAGATCTGTTCCAGATAGTTGATAGAGATTCCCTGCCTCCCGGAGATACTCTTAACCGAGATAGGACTGGCTGATCGATGTGCAGCCAGATCAAACATAGCCCTTACCCCATATCTTCCCTTGGCGGTTAGTCTCATTGGGGCGCTCCCTCCCTGAAAATGGGTATAGACAGATTATATGACAACTATGGTCAATTATTACGAGTGGGTATAATAGAAAAATTATCACTTTTGTCAAGCATCGATCCCACTTCTTGAGCCAAAAAAGAGAGTCAGGTAAAGGTGAGCTAACTTGCTACCTTTCTCGCCTAACATATACATCTTCTGCCATCTTTTCATCCATGGCCACTTGAGTCTGACCGATCTGCAAGAGGTAAGAGGGAAACTTCTGAATTATCTGGATATGCATTCCCGGCAAGATCCCCATAGCCATGAGCTTTTGAAGCTCCTTATCATTCTTGCCGTGCAGATATACTATTCTTCCCCTTTGTCCTGCATCCAGCTCAATTAACGAAGAAACAACGGGAGATATAGCACGGTCCATCTTCCCGCAACATCTTCCTCGAGGTATACTTTTCCCGTGAGGACAGACCTTAGGATGGCCAAGGAGCGTACAGACACTCTCCTCCACTTCCTTATACAAAAGGTGCTCAAACTTACAGGCCGCTTCATTCATCAGCTCCTTTTTCAAATCAAGGACATCCAGCATCAATCTCTCAGCAAGGCGATGACGTCTAACGATGCTTTCTGCTTCTTTTCTTCCTCTCCCGGCCAATTGTGTTTCGTCCCCCAGGATGGCGATGTAGCCCAAATTCAAAAGTTCCTTGACTGGTGGGTCATCTCGGGCCAGCTTGAGATAATTGAGGTCGACATTCTGTTTTTTCTCCTTGGCAGAAATCCACAGGGTTTCTAGGATTTCCTCAGCTTCGTCGCTTAGTTTCATTGATTGTTCTCCTCCATTTCTTAAGGGTTTTCAAAAATTTAGGCTCTAAGGGAACCTCATACCTACAATTAGGGCATCTGACTAGACCACAGGATCTAGCTAGAGGACATCCTTGGCAACTACATACCCCCTCCTCTTCTTTGAACTCTAATCCACAAAGAGGACATTTCATAGTTTCACCCCCAGAAGGTTGAGGGCCAAGTTGAGCAGAAATCCGACAAGGAAAGCAAAGGGAAAGATGAAAGCCACCATAGCTAAACCCGTTTTAAGTCCCCTTTCCTTTATGGTGATGGAGAACTGGGCGATGCAGGGGACAAAAAGGGTCAGAGTCACCACGGCCACTACTAACTCAACTCCCGATAAACCTCCTCTCTTAGCCAAATCAAAGAGCCCCGCTGCTCCAAAGTCACGGCGGAAAAAACCGTAAAGGAAAGCCGCCGCCGCCTCACTGGGCAAACCAATCCCCCGAACCAGGGGTTCCACACCTCTTATTACTAGACCGAACACTCCGGTTATCTTTCCCGCCCAGATAAGGATACTGGCCAGAACAAATATAGGAAGAACCTCTTTGAAGTACCATTCTACCCTACTATAGGTCTTGCTAAGCACGTTTGATAGCTTAGGCCATCTTAAAGGCGGTACCTCCATATAGAAAAGAGGCTTTTCACCGGGCAGGACGCGGCTGGCCAGGTAACCCATGAAAAGAAAGTTTAATGCCACCACCCCGGCCCAAATGCTGAAAGACTTAGGCTTTCCCGCCAAAAGAGCCAGGATAACTCCCAACTGGGCTGAGCACGGTATGGCCAAAGCCAAAAGAAAGCTAGCCACAATCCTTTCCTTTTTAGTCTCAAGTGTCCTGGTGGTAATGGTAGCCATAGTATCACAACCAAAGCCAAGAACGATGGGAATCACGGCTCTTCCGTTGAGCCCAATCTTTTTGAAAAATCGGTCAACGAACATGGCCAGACGCGGCAGATAACCGGTATCCTCAATGATGGAAAAGGCAAAAAAGAAGGTAGCTACAATGGGCAGAATTATGGCTATGGCATACCTTATTCCCAGAGTGATGATTCCATACTCTCCCACAAAGAGATTCTGCAAGAAATGCCAGGGAATAGTCCTCCTGACAACCTCGATCATAAAAGGATTGATGTATCTACCAAAAACAACTTTTTCCAGAAAATCAACCGAGATCTGCGCTCCGAATACGCCCACGAATAGATAAAGTCCAAACAAGGTAAGAAGGGCAATGAATAAGCCAGCAAAAGGATTCATCATCCAGCGACTTAGTCTTTCCCCCGGGCCTAAATTACGGAAGGAAGAAGGTGTGGTAACGAGATCGGCTATTTGACTGGCCTTCTTCTGGCGGTACAGACCGAAGACGTAGTTCATGGGGTGACTGTACCGATTTCTTGTTTCTTGTATTATCCTTTTGATAGAAGGATAATCTTGCACTTCTTTCAATCTCACCAGGGACTCTATTTCAGCATCTTCTTGAAGCAGGAGAGTAATAATGCTCCTTTTCGAAATTGGGTAAGTTCCCTTAAGGAGATTTTCTACTTCTCTAATTGAAGAGGCAATGATTTGGTCATAATCGACTGACTGAGCACTTCTTTGTGAATATCCTGCCAATCGCTTTTTCAAAAGGTTAAATCCTTTCCCCTCGGTGGCCACCGTGGCTACCACCGGAATACCTATCTTTGCCTCAAGACCTGAAAGGTCAATTTTCATCCCTAACTTCTGAGCCTCGTCCATGAAGTTTAAATCCA
Source organism: Candidatus Aerophobota bacterium (assembly GCA_030602105.1). Taxonomy (GTDB): domain Bacteria; phylum Aerophobota; class Aerophobia; order Aerophobales; family AE-B3A; genus SOJT01. Next base: position 2,952 of record JAUWAK010000054.1, read on the forward strand.
GAACCAGGGAAAGGCCGGCTTCTATCAATTGAAGAGTCAAAGGGAGCATCCTCTCTAAGTTCTTAGCGTCTACTACCTGCAGAACGATCTCTGGTTTTTCTATTAGCAAAATGGATCTGGATACTCGTTCTTCCTCAGTCATGGGGGATAGGGAGTACATTCCCGGGGTGTCTACCACTTCAAATTCCCTTCCTTCGATTTTGGCTTTTCCCCTCATCACCTCGACGGTGGTGCCCGGATAATTGGAGACAGTTACATATCTTTTGGTGAGAGTGTTGAATATAACGCTCTTGCCCACATTGGGGCTGCCAACTATGACCAGTTTTTTTGGTGTCACTATATTGTCCCTTTATCGAAGTATAATACGTGATTGATTAAGCTTTATCAAAACGTATCGCAAAATACCTGACAAAATTGATTATATTTATCCAATGGACAATGTCAAGAGTGCTGGACAATGTCAAGAGTGCCGATCAGAACCTGCTCGCCCAGGTTTGGCAGGTAATAGTTTCCGCAGTGTCGAGCAAGGTAAGCGTGCATCTCTCATTTGCTCCCTTTACTTGTGGAGGTTGACACCGAATGTATTTATTTTATAATAACCACAGTTTCGATAGGATTAATAAGGGGGTTAAGAAATGAGACTTTCTACCAAGGGGCGCTACGGAGCAAGGGCTATGCTTGATCTGGCCCTCAATTTCGGCAAAGAGCCGGTTTTGTTAAGGGACATAGCAACCAGGCAGGAGGTATCTGAGAAATATTTGGAGCATTCTATGTCCTCCCTTCGCAACGCCGGCCTGGTGAGAAGTATCCGTGGCGCTCGTGGCGGGTATATCTTGGCCAAGCCCCCTTCCGAAATAAGATTAAGTGAAATAATGGAGGTTCTGGAGGGCTCTATGGCACCGGTGGAGTGCGTGGATGATCCCGAAGTTTGCCACAGGGCCGACCTCTGTGTAACCCGAGATATATGGGAAAAGATGAAAGAGGCTATAGATAACATCCTGGAATCCACAACTCTAGAGGACTTGGCTGAACGATACAAGGATAAGGAAAGCTCGAATGCTATTATCTACAACATATAGGTTATCTACTGGAAAGGTTGAGGCTAGAAAAAAGAGAAACCGGACCCAGCAGGGGGGGTTGCAACTCAAAGAGGGCTCAAAGTAAGGTAAGTAGCCGGGAATTTTTAATAGGTGAGTATGTGAGAGTGCTCACAGACACAAGGTTTAGACGGTCAAAGGAAAAAAGGGGAGGGTCCGTAGTGGTTTGCAATACCGGCTTTGAAGAAATTTTGGTTTTGGCTGGAAGGGATGGCTTGACAAAATGTTTTTTTTGTCTATTTTGGAAGTAAGGCGATTAAATTAATTACCATAATCGTGGTAGTTACCTTAGCCCATGACCGCCACAAATTAAGGGATCTGTGAAAGTGCTCATGGGTACGGGCTTAAACCCCAAAGGAGGAGCAGGTGCCGAGATTCAGAGTCCCCGAGGCGACGATTGAACGTTTGTCAATCTATTTGAGAAGTATAAGAGGCCTAAACGAGACAAGAATCCTTCCCTCTCAGGAACTGGCAGAGTTAGTAGGCACCTCCGATGCACAGGTAAGAAGGGACCTATCCTATTTTGGCGAGTTTGGAGTTCCCGGTCAGGGATATCGGGTAGGAAAATTGAAGGAAGAAATCTCCCGCATCCTTGGGGTAGATAGCATCTGGTGGATAGCTCTGGTGGGAGTAGGAAATTTAGGAGCGGCCCTTCTTGCCTATCCAGGATTCAAGCGGCAGGGACTTAGAATAAAAGCAGCCTTTGACAATGATTTATCCAAGATAGGAAAGATTTGGCAGGGGGTGAGAATCCAGGACGTAGAAAAGATTCCCGAGGTTCTGTCCAGCCAGGGAATAAAGATGGGGGTCATAGCCACTCCGGTCAGCGCTGCACAAGAGGTAACCGACAAATTGATAGAAGGGGGAGTGAAGGGGATTTTGAATTTCGCTCCCGTTAGAATCCTTATCCCGGAGGGGGTAAAGTTAAGGAATGTGGATCTGAGTATAGAACTGAGCGCTCTATCTTATTTCTTGGGGAATACAGGAGTTTCGGGAGAGGCGAAAGAAATTCTCGGGACGAGACAGCAAACTGAGCAAACTAAAAAGGATAGAGAATGAAGTATGCGATCGCTTCCGAGAAAGTAAGGCGCACATTTGCCAAACAAATTGAGAAAATAAGTGGAGAGAGGATAAGCCTCTGCTATCAATGTGGTAAGTGTTCGGCAGGTTGTCCGGTGGCTTATGCCATGGACTACCTTCCTAGTCAAATCACTCGTTTTGCTCAACTGGGCATGGTAGAAAAGCTAATGCAGAGCTCTACCATCTGGATTTGCGCTTCTTGTAAAACGTGTAGTGTTAGGTGTCCACGGGGAATTGAGCTGGCAAAGATTATGGATGCTTTCAGGATTCTGGCCAAACGGCGAGGAATCGTACCTAAAGGACAGATTGCGCCTCTCTTCGATGGAATATTCTTGGGGTCAATTGAAAAGTACGGCCGCCTCCATGAGATGGGCCTTATCTCCAAACTGAATATTGCTTCTGGCCGACCCTTTAAAGACCTTTCTCTCTTACCAATAATGCTAAGAAAGGGCAAAATCAGATTTGTACCCGAAAAGGTTAATTCTCCCAGGGAAGTAAGGAATCTGATCCGTAAAGTTGAGGAATTGGAGTCCAAGTAATGAAAGTAGCTTACTATCCTGGTTGCGCGCTACACGCGACAGCCAAAGAGTATGATGACTCCTGTCAATTGGTTTTCAAGGAATTGGGGGTAAAATTGCAAGAAATCCCGGGATGGATTTGTTGCGGAGCAACCCCTGCTCACCTGACCAGTCATTTGCTTGGTGTGGCTCTACCCTGCAAGAACCTCATCTTAGCAGACGAGATGGGCTTAGATACCGTGATTGCACCTTGTGCGGCTTGTTTTAACCGACTCAAAGTCGCCGACCAAGAGGTGAAAGAGGACCTGGAGCTCAAAAAAGACGTGGAGAAAGTGCTAGGTAGACCATATAGTGGAAGGGTAGAGATCAAACATCCTTTGGAAATAATAGTTCAGGACATTGGGCTAGAAAAGGTGAGAAAAATGGTTAGGCGAGAGCTCGAGGGACTGAGGGTAGCTTCCTACTATGGGTGTCTATTAGTACGTCCCCCAGAGGCGGTTGGCTTTGATGATCCTGAAGACCCCCAGTCTCTGGATAACCTTGTCACTACTCTGGGAGGAGAAGCCCTGCCCTGGGCTTTCAAGACGGAATGCTGTGGAGCATCATTTTCTTTATCAGAGACAGACATAGTTTTTCAATTGTCAGGCGAGATCTTGAATGAGGCTCTGGAGGCGGGAGCGGAATGTATAGTGGTTGCCTGTCCTCTGTGCCAATCTAACCTGGATCTCAGACAAAAAGCAATTGAGAAAAGGTATAGAAAGCGCATCAATTTGCCCGTTCTTTATTTTAGTCAGCTCTTGGGTCTAGCGTTGGGTATGAACATGCGTGAGCTTGGTCTACTTAAACACATGGTAGATCCCACCAAGCTATTGGAGAAAACGTTGGCCTAGAAGGTTAGTGAGGAAGATAATGGCACGCATAGGTGTTTTTGTCTGCCACTGTGGTACCAATATTGCGGCCACGGTTGATGTTAAGAAAGTGGCCGAGGTAGCTAAAAGTTTCCCAGGAGTAAGGTTCACCGCTGATTATCGGTATATGTGCTCTGAGCCAGGACAAGACTTGATCCGGAAGGCGATTAGGGAGCACGGTCTAAATAGGGTCGTAGTAGCCGCTTGTTCTCCGTCCCTGCATGAGAAGACCTTCCAGAAATGCACCGAAGATGCGGGTTTAAACCCTTATCTCTTCGAAATGGCTAACATTAGGGAACAGTGTTCCTGGGTACATGACGATAGAGAGGAGGCTACTTCAAAAGCTACAGACATAGCCGGGGTTGCTGTGGCCAAGGCGCATAGGAACAGACCCCTGCAGACCACCTTCATACCAGTAGAGAAAAGGGTGCTAATCATCGGAGGTGGAATCTCCGGCATTCAAGCAGCTATTGATATTGCTTTTGCTGGATTTGAAGCGGTGATTGTGGAAAGAGAGCCCAGCATTGGAGGAAGGATGGCCATGTTCGACAAGACCTTTCCCACCCTGGATTGCGCTGCCTGTATCTTAACCCCCAAGATGGTAGAGGTAAGCCAAAGTGATCGTATCACATTGTACACTTATTCTGAAGTTGAAGAAGTATCTGGTTATGTAGGTAACTTCCAGGTAAGAATCAGAAGAAAGGCGCGGCTCATA
>JAUWAK010000041.1 GCA_030602105.1 Candidatus Aerophobota bacterium
AGTCTTTCATAATCTTGCTGCGAGAGTTTACCTATTCTATAGTCAAATTCTAATTCCTTAAGACCCAAGTAACTAGATTCCTTTTGCAGTAGAAGCTGATCAAGCTTGTCTTTGAATGAATTTTCTCTTTCCACATCTTTCCCTTTTTTCATCAAGGGATAGAGTATCAATGTGGCTACCAGCAAGGTGAGGGTAACCATAGCTGCACTCAGCATTCTAAGCATCTCCTGAATTCCAGGAATCTGTATTTGTGCATAACCATAAAAAGTTGTCTACCCAAAACTCCTCCAGAGACTATCTAGAGTAGCATAGAAATTTAAAATTCAAATTTTTCCAGTTCTTTTTTTAGTTTAGCAGCATATTTACCTTGCACTTCTTCTTGCTGAGTTTTCTTAATCTCCTCCTCCCGAATCTTCCCGCGGAGAACCCATTTGACGATAACTAGGGAAATGATTCCCGCTCCGAGACCTATCACCAAAAAAGGAGCAACCCAGGCGGTCAAGTTGAATCCCTTCTTGGTGGGAGCGGCCAGGATCTTTTCACCATGTTGGGCAACAAAATACCCTATGATTTGATCTTTTGTCTCACCCTGGGCAATCTTTTCTCCTATTAGGCCCTTCATTTCCTTGGCCGACTCCATCTCGCATACATCCAGCATTTTGCCACAGCCGCAAGGACAGATAAGGTCTCGGGCAACATCATCCACGGTAAGAGCCAAAGCAACACAGGCGAAAATAGACAGGATGAAGAAAGGAACAAGCACGCCAACTACTATGACTTTTTTGGATCCTACCTTTTTACACCTCATTCTTTATCCTCTCCTGCATATAGTGCATAGCCAGGCGCAGTCGCTCTCTCTTGTCTGGCCACATAGCTAGAATTGTCCCTCCAACAAGTATGAACCCCCCCAGCCACATCCACATAATTAGAGGATTAATGACCACTTTGAAGGTAGCCGGACCATCTTGGCTGTATTGGGTAAGAATAACATATAAATCTTCCTTCAAAGTGGAGCGAATGGCAACCTCAGTAACGGGTTGTTCCTGATTTGCATAAAAGTTTCTCTCTGGTCGCAGGATGCCAATTCTTTTCCCTCCTCTCGATACAGAAAGAGTAGCGGTAGTGACGTGTTTGTCTTGGGTAGGGTAGCTGGAGAAACTCTCAAATTTTAGCTGGTAGTCTTTGATGGTGAGTGATTCTCCTTTTTCGAGAGTTTCTACCCTTTCCACTTTAAAGGCCGATGATCCAGTAATTCCCACAAAAAGACAGACTATCCCTATGTGGATGATGTACCCTCCGTACCTTCTCTTATTTCTTGTAATCAAGTTCAACGAGGACTTTAGATATCCCTCTTTGGTCATCCCTTTTCGTGCTTTAACCCCCCGGGAAAAATCAATAATTATGGTGGAAACAACAAAAATGGCCAAGGTAAAGGAAATGAAGGCGTAGGGATGTTGGATCGTCCAGCGAAGTATCACCATACCTCCTGCTGCCGTTATGATAACAGGGTAGAGAAAGTTCTTTTTCAAGTTTTTACCCGAGGCTCTCCGCCAGCTAATCAAGGGACAGATCCCGGTGAGGAGAAGAAGTGTCAGTCCAATGGGGACCATAATCTGGTTATAAAAAGGAGGACCTACGGTGATCTTGACTCCCTTCACAGCCTCCGAGATCAGTGGAAAAATAGTCCCCCAAAAGATGGCAAAGGCAGCTCCAACCAAAATCAAATTGTTGAAAAGGAAAGTGCTTTCTCGCGAAAGAAGTGAATCTAGCTCATTTTCACTCCTTAGCAGACTCCATCGGCTGGCCAAAAGACTGAGAGAGAAAAGGAGAATCACTCCAATGAAGGTGAGGAAAAGGGCCCCCAGGAGGGGTGATACAGCGAAGCTGTGGACAGAAGAGAGAATTCCGCTTCGAACAATAAAGGTCCCAAAAATTATCAGGACAAAGGTTAATATGATTAACACCATATTCCAGACTTTCAGCATACCTCTCCTTTCCTGAATCATCACTGAATGAAGGTAAGCGGTGGCCGTAAGCCAGGGCATGAAAGAGGCGTTTTCTACGGGATCCCAGGCCCAATATCCACCCCACCCCAGTTCCACATAAGCCCACTGGGCCCCAAGGAGATTACCTATGCTCAAGAAGAGCCAGGAGAAAAGAACCCACTGTCTTGTGCTTCTAATCCAGATGTCATTGAGCTTCCGAGTCAAAAGTGCCGCCATGGCAAAGGCAAAAGGGACACTAAAGCCCACATAGCCCAAATATGTTGCAGGAGGGTGAAACCACATTCCCGGGTTTTGCAGCAGAGGATTCAGACCCCTTCCGTCCGAAGGTAGGAAAGGAAGCAGCTGGAAAGGTCTACTGATAAAGGTGAGCAAGACAAGAAAAAAGAGCGAGATCCCCATCATTATCGTGAGCACGTAAGGCATGAGGATCCTGTTTTTCTTTCGATTTTGGATCATCACGACCGCTGCAAAAAGGACCAGTAGCCATTCCCAAAGTAGAAGAGAGCCTTCCTGGCCCCCCCAAAAGGCTGACAGTCGATAAGCGAGGGGTAGACTCCTGCTGGAGTGTTCAGCCACGTACTGAATTTGGAAGTCGCCTGAGATGAGAGCATAGACCAGGACTGCTGCGGCCAAACTCACGAGTCCGGCTACCGCAAAAACGGCGTTCTGGCCGCTCCTCGTCCACTCGCGTTTTTTGGTTCTTGCGCCGAGAGTAAAAGCTATCAGCGAGTATAGAGAGACCAGAAGCGCCAATGTGAGCGAAAATGACCCTATGGTGCTCATGCCACATAGTCTCCTTTGCAACCCTTTACCGAACTTTCCTGGGCTCTCCAAAGCATCAAGTTTGTTCCTTGACCCACAAAGACGTTATTTTGTTCCAGCCATTTTTCTTCATTTTTTCTATGAACTCCTCCACTTCTTTCTCGACAATGGCCTCTGCTTTTTTTGCTTCTTTTGTTCGTTCAAGCATGCTCTCTTTAATTACCAGGTCTAGATCCTCCATGTTATACAAAGTCACCCTTTCCAGATCTGTCACAGTGGGTTCTATATCACGAGGCAGCGCAAGATCAATGAAGAGCAAAGGCTTATCTCGTTTGTCCATTATCTTTCTAATCATGGACCTTTTGATTATATAATGAGGGGCGGAGGTCGAACTTATCACGATATCTGCCTCCTTGAGCCCTTCTTCAAGCTTATCAAACTTTATTGCCATACCTTTAAGAGTTTGAGCGAGATAGCGAGCTTTCTCATAGGTTCGATTGGAAACAATGATGGTCTTTACCCCCTCTTTAGATAAGGTAACCGCTACCAGCTCGCTTATCTTTCCTGCTCCCAGGATTAAGATAGTCTTATCTTTTAAGTTCTTCAATGTTTTTTTTGCAAGTTCTACTCCTATACTACCCACCGATACCCTTCCGCAGGAAATCCCGGTTTTCTCCCTTACCTTTTTCCCTACGCTAATAGAGCGATGGAACAAGAGCTTAAGAAGACCATCGGTGGTATTTGCTTCTAGAGCAAGGCGATAGGCTTTCTTCACCTGACCCAGAATCTGATTTTCCCCCGGCACCTGAGAATCAAGACCGGCGGACACTCTAAAAAGATGACTAATCACCTCCTTCCCTTTGAGAGTGTACAAGAAGGGATCGAGTTTAGCACTTCCGTGATAATTATCCTCCATAAACTCTTTTATGGAGGATATAGCCAGGTTTATTTGCTCTGCCCCAGCGTAAATCTCTACTCTATTACAGGTGCAAAGAATCACTACCTCCTCAATACCTTTGTAAGTACGAACCACAGGAAGGAATCTCTCCAGGCTTTCCTCATCAAATTTTATCTTCTCCCTGATGCTGAGAGGAACAGTTCTATGATTCACGCCTGTCAACAACAACATGGTTCTACCTTTCCCGTACAGAACAGGGGACCACCTTGAGAGCTTAGGGAGTTAACCTAAGCCGTGGGGTCCCTCCCTGGAGAAGATCAGCATTAGCGAAAAAACTATTGTTCTTTTCCGCTCTTGATACTAAACTCTCCCGTATCCTTGTTCAATGCATGACAGTGAGTGCACTGGCCTCGATCGTTAGTAATGAAATGATTCTCCTCTCCCCCCAGTAGATGGAACCTATGCAGCATCGAGGCAAGCGGCTCTGTGCCCATCATCTTAGCTGCCGATTCACTGTGGCAGGTGAGGCAATCGCCGGGGATGGTTTTGATGGAATCTTCCACATTTGGATGCTTTCCTTTTTCGGCCAACTCTCTGAGGTTTGTGCTGATACGATAGTCTTTCTCTGGGTCGGCCTTGCGATGGCAGTCTACGCAGCCGTTGACGTGAACATCGTCAACAGTTATGCCAGGAATTTCTGGTACCGTCGCTTCTTCCTCCTGACCGAATGTGACAAAGGCCATTCCTCTTAGCAGCAATAACATCATCCCTGCTGCGAGGAGTACTGCTAGAGTTACTCTTCTTTTTCTTTTCCCCATCCATCTTCCTCCTTTCTTGGAACTTTGATCAACTTCCCAGTCGCAACTTTCCTGATGCCTTCTGTCCTTGTTCCTTAAAAAGTTCCGGACTCCTCCGGTCCGGGGACCAACAGAGTGTGAATTCCCGTGACTATAGCCGGCTAGACTGAAATGTCCCCCAACGTGTGTGGCTGGGGGGGCATTTCAGTCGTAACCTAATCCCTTCCTAGCAGTCAACAAGCCAGGTTTTGACGCAACGTGGCGTCGGGAACATCGCTGGCCGATTAGCTGCTCGTACACGAAGAGCGTTGTTGCCCCTACTTCAATGCATCCATCGAAGCGTTGATGACCTGGAAAGTGAAGGATGGGTTGTGGACACCCTCGCTACCGTCGCCCTCAATCAGGAAGAAATTCCATCCAGCCTTGGCGATAATCTGACCGGCATCAGAGTCAATCAGTGTCCCAACTACATTTCCACCAGAGTCTTTTACCTCAGTATCTCTAGCCAATCTCACATGTTCATAGGGCGTTCCGCCAACAGTGATATTCATGGCTAGCCGACCGTGTGACTCGGCGAACTCAATGGCGGTGACCGCGCTGGCGTCAACGATCTCTACGTCAGACTCATCTGGTCCCATTTTCTTGAGGGTCACTATATTGCCGGCATTTGTTTGAGCGGTGATCTCACCCAGGATGGCCCCTTCAATGGCCACTTTGAGTTCCTCGAGCCCGCCATGAACAGCATCAGGGAGTGTTCCGCCGTCATAGGCGCCGTGACAGCTAGTGCAAATGTCCATGCTAGCTTCGAACGAATGGTTGGTGCCGGCTCCCTGGCGGCTGAATGCCGCAGGAGGTGGTGATAGAACCATGTGGCAGGTGGTGCAGGTGTCCTCGATGAGGGAATGGGGAGAGCGCTTTCCGACCTCCACAAAATAAGCATTTTCTCCCATGAGAACGTCTGCCTGAGATGCCGTGTGTGGCGCTCTATCATCTTGTACGGCCATGGCCGCATCGTTTCGCTCGCTGTTTCGCGAATTGTGACAGGTCATACAGATGGCACCCCGGCCGACACCAATTGCTTTGAATCCTGCAGGAAGCATGGACGTATCACCAGCGATGCGAGTGGTTGCCGTATTGGGCTCGCCCGATGTTTTCCCCGGATCGTGCGAGTCGTGACAAACCGCACAGGTTACAGGATGTACGTCTTCAGCTGTCCAGGTGATTTCGGCTTCAATGTTTCCGGGGTTGCCTGCCTCAAGTTGGGGTAGCCATGCCAGGAATCCTTGGCCCACATGGCAGCGACCGCAACTGGCATTGTCGGCTCGCTCAATTGCTAAGTCATAATTCGCGTGCTTACTCTCTTCCCACTGCTGGAAACGTCCGTGCCGTGGCGGCTCACCGTGGCAGGCCCCGCATACATCTGATGAAATGTTGATGCGCATAGCTTCTTGCATGTGAGCTGCGCTGTCTTGCGGCCCATGGCAGTTTTCACACTGAATGTTGGCAAGTCTAGCCGAAGCAGGATAGTCGGCCAGCATCTTGGCCCAGTTCCCAACGGCGCCGTGTGGAGCTTCCCAGCCTTCCTCGGCAATCATCTCATCAAAACCGTTGTTGTCGGCAGTGGTGTCGTAGCCGACAGAATGGCAGGATGCGCAGCCCAAGCTCCAGTGTCCGCTCGGATCGTCGATGTTCTGAGTAATAATCTCCGCATGCCCTGAACGCTTCCAATCAGCGAACTTGTCAGGAGCCATAGTCCCATTGTGACAGGTGGTGCAGGCTTTATCACCAACCGGCTCGCCCTTCTCATCCTTTCCGGTAATAACACCCGTCCAGGTTCCAGCATAGACATCCACGGAAGTGCTGCTGCTTACCTCGGTCAGAGTGTATTTCCCGGCAACATCGGGGGTGAACGAGGGGTTCTGGTCTGTAAAGTCATCCAGGACAGCGCTGGATCCCGTAGGAGATGCTAAGACCCAAGCATAGTCATCCTGAGCTTTCCCGTGTAGAAGCACGGGCACGTTTACCGGAACGTTCTGGATGCCCAGACTAATTGCGTAGGGAAGATGGACCGCAACGTGTACGGTGTCACTGTAGCTACCGCTGGAAGTGGTCACCGTAACCTTGAAGGTAGCTTCCCCAGCCGTTTCGAGAGAATGTGGATCAATGCCCTGGACCATAAATCGGTCGAGACTTTCAAGGTGGTGGAAAAGCTCCTCCTTGTAGGCCGCAGGATCCGCCAGAGTCACCGTGGCAGTTTGAGCGTTCTCGTTTGCCACAGATGCGGCTGCGCCCGCGGTCTGGGTCCATTTGTAACCTGTCACCGTGGAACCATCCAGGGGCTCAGTCGTAGCCTTAAGGCTCACGACCTCACCCGGCGAGACCGACTGGTCTTTACCAGCACTTACCGCTACTGCCTTCGTGGGCTTAAGAGAGACGTCCTTGACGACAGTCTGATCAGCTATCGCTACCACGGTCTGGGTGGATCCATCAAAGTTGCTTTTTTCAAAAGTGAGCGTGTAGATCCCAATCGGAAGTGTAGCGGTATAGTTTCCGCTGGCATCCGTCTTAATGCTTACCCCCTCAACGGCAGGGTCTGTGGCGACCGTGACAGCCTCAAGAGGACTGCCAGTCAAGCTGTTGGTCACTGCTCCGGAAATTGTGCCACTACTCGTACCGGCTAAGCCTTGGCCACCAGAAAAGCCGGCCGCAAGTAAGAGGACAGCTATCAGGATGGGTGCAGCTTTCGCTTTCAACAAAGTTTCCATGTTCTACCTCCTTTGTGCAAAATTCACTAGTATTGACTATAAACCCTTGCTCAAGAAAATCAGATCTTACCGATGAGTCTCTTGACATGCACCTTGTAGTTCCTGGACTAGCCGATAAGATCCTGGAGAATTTGGAAAATTTGAACCCGCATATTCGTCACCTCCCTTTTTCTACAATTATGCGTTACCTCTATAGCTCAAGCCAGATTGAGAAGAATTAGGAACAGACGCAATTTGGTACTTTTCCACACGTGCAGCGAGGCTTTCCAGTAGATAATCACTGAGCAGGGATAAAGCCTCTTTGGCCTGAGAATTCTCCAGTACTTTTAACTTTTCCTTTGCCCTATCCAGGTATTCTTTCGCTCTTTGCCATGATTGCCCAACTACCTCATATTCTCTAAGTAAGGTAATGATTTCTTCCCTATCTTTGTGAAAGAGATCGTTTATTCTTTTTCCATCTTCCTTGGTTAGCCTTCTTACAAGATAGATAAGAGGTAAGGTCATTTTCCCCTGGGCAAAGTCTTTATAGGTTGATTTTCCCATCTTATCGGGAGGAGAAACCAAATCCAAACAATCATCGATGATTTGAAAAGCCATTCCAAAATTAAGCCCATAGTTGGCCAGAGCCTTCTGGACGGAGGGATGGCTTTCTGAAAGGACTGCTCCTACTTCACAGCTAGCAGCCATAAGAGAGGCTGTCTTTTTTCTTATGATTTCCAGATAATCCTCTTCGCTCAGATTCAACTTATAGGTTTTGCAGGTCTGAATTATTTCCCCCTCGCACATCATTTCAGCGGCAAAGGAGACTATAGAAGAAATCTTTTGAACTCCAAGCTGCGATAGGATGGAGAAAGCCTTAAAATACAGGTAATCTCCTGTAAGGACCGCCGGCTCATTTCCCCACCTTGTGTTCATGGTAGTTCTCTTTCTTCTCAGATCCGCCTCATCTAAAACATCATCGTGAACTAAGCTAGCAGTATGAATAAGCTCCAGAGCCACAGATACAGGAATGACCTTTTCATCCCAATGATTGTTGGTTTTGGCAGAAAGTAGAACCAAAGATGGCCTTAGTCTTTTTCCAGCACTCCCCAAAAGATATCTATTAACCTCGAGAATAAATTTGTCTTTTGAGCTCAAGAGTTGACTCCTTAGCTCGTCTTCTATTCTTCCAAGTTCTTCCTTTATGGGTGAGTAGATTTTTTCAAGCTTCATTGAACACGTCCCTACATAATCCCCTCGCTCTATCTCTAGAGTTTAGCTAGATCTTCCAGGAGTATGCCCTCCTGATGGGAGTGAGCGCAATTTAAGGAAATGATAGAGGCCAACTTTCCTTTCCGTGCTTAATCTGGCTGTGACACTGAAAACACTCTACCTTATGTTCACTGGTATGTTTTAGGTGAAGGAAAGCTCTCTCGTTAATTCTTTCGAGACGTCCCGGCTCAGAATGACAGAAAAGGCA
>JAUWAK010000040.1 GCA_030602105.1 Candidatus Aerophobota bacterium
GGGAATAAATCTTTTCTGGATTATCAGACCGTTCCTAATTGTATTTTTACTACTCCTGAGATAGCCTATGTGGGTCTGGATAGGGAAGGGGCGAAGAAAGCTGGTTATGAAGTAAAAGTGGGCCGGTTCAATTTCGCCTTCTTGGGGAAGGCTCAAATTATGGGAGAAGCGGAAGGACTAGTGATGATAGTTGCTGAAGAGGGAACCTTTCGAGTCTTGGGCATGCACATAATAGGTCCCCATGCTTCTGATCTTATCCATGAAGGTGCGCTGGCTGTAAGTCAAGGGCTAACTACCGTAGATATTGCCCGGACCATACATGCGCATCCAACCCTTTCCGAAATTCTGTGTGAAGCTGCCCGGGCGGTGCACGATAAAGCTATTCATTCCTAGGTGCACCGTCAAAAAAACTCCTCCATGGTTGCCGTTCCCTCATCTCTCGTCAAGCTTGAATTTCTTGCTTACCAGAACATGGGCCTTGGGCAGTGGTATTGAATGGTCTGCCGCCCAGGGGTTTTGTCATTAATCAGGAACAAAATTATGGGTCAAGATAGAATCTGCTGGATTCTAGACGAGGGTGTTCTTCCCTACAGGGAAGCTTATGGGTTGCAAAATTCGCTGGTGAAGTTGAGGTTAAGGAATATGGTGCCTGATTGTTTGATCCTGCTCGAACACCCACCGGTTCTTACTCTAGGTCGCAACCGGGGAGATGAGAATATTTTGGTTTCCAAAGAGATATTGAGAAAAGAAGAAATAGAAGTCGTCTTGACGGATCGGGGTGGCAGTGTTACCTATCACGGACCCGGTCAATTGGTGGGCTATCCTATCCTGAGTCTAAGAGAGTATTCTCGGAATGTCTCTGAATATCTGAGGAAAATAGAGGAGGTAATAATTCTGACTCTCAAAGAGTTCGAGGTGCAAGCGAAAAGGAGATCGGACTATCCGGGAATATGGGTAGGAGAGAAGAAGATTGCCTCCATCGGGGTAGCCATAAGGCAGTTCAGAATAACCTATCATGGTTTTGCCTTTAATGTAAATCCTGACATGTCCCGCTTCAGGCTTATTAATCCTTGTGGAATCAAAAACCTTGAGCTGACTTCCTTGGCAAATCTTTTGGGTTATCCCCCAGAAATGGCTGAGGTCAAGCAGAAAATAGCGAGAAGCTTCGCTCATACGTTCGGGATGAAGATGGTAAGAAATGATGTTTATCCCCCCATTGTGTCCATAGGTACTTAATTTCATTGATGCCCGCCCTCCAATCCAAAACTTTCTAGCCCTTGACAATCGTTCTTTCTGTGATAAAATAGTGGAGGAAAGTGGTAGAAAGTGGAGGACCCCTACAGGTAAGATGGAGGAAGAAGATGCTGATGGGGGAGTACCACCATTGTCTGGACGCCAAGAATCGCCTGATTATTCCATCTTCCTTGCGCCAGCAGTTGAGGAAAGGTGATACAGAATTTATCGTTACCCGGGGATTGGACAGGAGTCTATTTCTCTATCCACTGTCCGAGTGGAAGAGGCTGGAAGAAAATCTCACGGATCTGTCTACTACCCAATCAAATGCTCGAGCTTTCCTCAGACTTCTTTTCTCTGGAGCCCATCCGGTGAAACCTGATCCTCAGGCTAGAATTATCGTGCCTCAATCCCTGAAGGATTTTGCCGGAATTGATGAGAAAGTGACCATCATAGGGGCTTTTAACAAGATAGAAATCTGGGCAGAAAATATGTGGGAGAAATACTACCAGGAAAAACGCTCGATCTATGAAGAGCTTTCAGAGAGGGTTATGGATGTCGGAATATGACATCCTCTCATATCCCGGTAATGGTCCAGGAAGTTCTCTGTTGGCTTCATCCTGAAGAGAACAGCGTCTATGTAGATTGCACGGTAGGAGGAGGAGGTCATAGCAAGGCCATCCTTGAGAAATTGAAGGGAAAGATTAATATTTTGGGGATAGACCGAGATGAAGAAGCTCTCAAAATCGCCCGAGCTGAACTGGGAAGGTACGGTGAACAGGTTATGTTGAGGCAAAGGAATTTCAGGGATCTTTCTGTAGTTCTTGCAGAGGAAGGTATGGAGAAGGTAGATGGTGCTTTCTATGATCTCGGTCTATCCACCATTCAGCTAGATGATCCCCGGCGGGGATTTAGTTTTCGTTATGATGGTCCGTTGGATATGAGGATGGACAGAAGCCAATCTCTAACAGCCGCTCATCTCCTTAGACAGCTTCCAGGCGAGGAACTTGGGGACATCTTTTTCCGGCTGGGCCAAGAGAGATGGGCTAAGCGAGTTGCCCAGTTTGTGGTGCAAGAGAGAAGAGTTCACCCAATCGAAACGACTTCAGATCTGGTTGAGGTAATACGAAAAGCTATCCCCGCCAGGGTAAGAACAAAACGCAAGATTCACTTTGCCACCAAGATCTTTCAAGCCCTCAGGATCCAGGTTAACCACGAGCTAGAGAATATAAGGGAGAGTCTCATTTGTTGTTTTGATCTGGTAAGAAGGCAGGGTAGAATCTGTTTTATTAGTTACCATTCTCTGGAGGACAGGATCGTCAAAGAGGAGTTCAAAAAAAGGGACGGCACGACAATTCGAATCCTTACTAAGAAAGTGATAAAGCCTTCTCAAGAGGAAATAAGGAAAAATCCCCGGGCTCGCTCGGCGAGACTACGGACTGCTGAAGTAGTATAGAACAAGGACCGGCAATGAAGTGGGTGGCAGCGGTTTTGATCTTTCTTTTCTGTCTGGTGGGAGTGGAAATCTACCGAGGTACGGAACTGGTAAAAGCAAGCTACACTCTGCAGAAGCTCGAGGGGACCCGAAAAGACCTGGAGAAGCAGAACGGATATCTGAAGCAGAAACTCTCTTCCTCTCTCTCTTTGGGATCATTGGAGAGCCGAGCCCGGGGGAAACTACGTTTGGGCAGTCCCCAGGAGACAAGATTCATAAGAGAAGATCTCCCCCGTGTAGAAAGCAAATCCATACCCCCTTGGCTAAGAGCCTGGAAGCAAATAAAGGAGCTATTCGACAACCTCAGGAAATTCGTTAGCTTGACTTTATTCTAAGCTGCCAAAAGCTTCGGCCGGGATAGGGCGGACTTGCTTGGGGGAAGAGTTGGAAGATGTCGGGCAGCCAGAGTTCCGGTAGAATCCATATTTACTTACCCTTTCTTGCTCTATTCTTTGCCTTTATTGTGGTGGAGGCTCGTCTTTATTGGCTGCAGATTATCCAGCACCAGGCATTCTCTGAGCGAGCCCGCGGAGCACAGATAAGAAAGATTGAGGTTTCTCCCAAAAGAGGAACTATTTACGATCGGAATCTACAGAAACTAGCCATTAATATTCCCTCCTATTCTCTTTATGCCCGTCCCAAAACAATATCTAATTCCAAAGAGGTAGCGAGACGTCTGGCCCCTTTGCTGAAGATGAAATCTTCTACCCTCAGAAAGAAGCTTGTCGGAGGCCACATTTTTGTCTGGCTAAAGAGGAAATTATCCTTGTCTGAGAAGGAGCAAATTGAAAAACTGAACCTTGAAGGGGTCGGTTTCGTAGAGGAAAGCAAGAGATTCTATCCTCAAAAGGAACTAGCATCTCATGTTCTTGGCTTTGCGGGAGTGGACAATCAGGGTCTGGCTGGGGTGGAGTTTTCTTATGACCATGAACTGAAGGGAGAAAAGGGCCATTTTTGGATCACAAGAGATGCCCTTGGCTATGAAATCCCATACGGCAGACGGACTCTGCAGACTCTCATTCCCGGTAAGGATCTAGTGCTGAGCATTGACAGTATGATTCAGTCTATTGTGGAACAGGAACTGGCGATTGCTTTGAAAGAGACCCAAGCGCAGTCGGTGGAAGCGCTATTTATGGATCCTCACACCGGCGCAATTCTTGCTCTTGCCCGACGGCCCAGCTATGATCCGAATCGTTACTGGGACTATCCTGCATCAGCTCAAAAGAATCATCTCCTTCATTCAATCTATGAGCCAGGCTCTACTTTTAAAGTGGTCACAGCATCTGTGCTGCTGGAAGAAGGTCTGGTGGACATGAAGGAGAAGATCTTTTGTCAGGAGACTCTCAGGGTAGCTGATCACGTCTTCCATGACTGGAAGAAATTCAACACTGAACTGGACTTCTACACGATAATGCAACATTCTTCTGATATAGGGATGATTAAGCTGGCCAGCCGGATAGACAATGACATTTTTTTTCAATACATCAACCGCTTTGGATTCGGCACAAAGACCGGGGTAGATCTTCCCGGGGAAGAACGTGGGATTGTCCGACCATCCTCCTCCTGGTCTTTGACCGATCCTCCGTGTATAGCCATTGGCCACGGAATAGCTGTCACTCCCCTGCAGATGGTTAACTTTCTGTCGGCCGTAATCAATGGGGGAAAGCTGCTTAGACCCTATGTAGTGGAAGCTGTGCTTGAGCCAGGGGGAAGGGTCATCAAGAAGACGAGTCCTCGCCTGATAAGGAGGATTATCCCTGATTCCACTTCTAATCTCCTGCGAGAGTTCCTGGAAGGCGTAGTCGCTGGAGGAACAGGAAAAAGAGCCAGCGTGTCTGGATACTCCGTAGGAGGCAAAACAGGAACGGCGCAGGTTCCTCTTTCCGGGGGTCGAGGCTATGCTAAGGGGAAATATATTTCCTCCTTTATGGGTTTCGCTCCCGTAGGCTCTCCGAAGATTGCCGGCATTGTTGTCATTAAGGAGCCCACGGGAACTTACTGGGGTGGAGAAATTGCCGCTCCGGTTGTCGGCAGGATCATAGGAAGGGCTCTACCCCATATGAATGTTCTACCCCAGGAAGAGAAATGGGTTAGGTTACCATCTCGTCCCAGGCAGATTTCCTCGAGGCAAGATAGTGGGGAGGGATCGAGTCCTGGCTCCATTTTTTCCTTGCTGACTGGTAAGCTGAACACCTCTCTCAAAGAAAGAGTCTCAACTCTCTTGTCTTCCTGCCGGGATGCAAAGGAGTATTTGCTTAGCTTCTACCAGGAAAAAATTTCGTGAATCTCAAGAAACTTATATCAGTTCTGGATGTGGAAAAAGTAGTTGGTCCATTAGACAGGAATGTTAAAGGGTTGACCTATGACTCCCGGGAGGTGAAAAGAGGATTTCTTTTTGTGGCCATTGCCGGATTTAGAGAGGATGGTCATAGGTTTATCCCCGAGGCTATAGGAAAAGGTGTTGGGGTGGTGGTGGTGGAAAAGGAAATTTCCTCACCGCATCAAGGTCTCACTTTCATCAGGGTTCGCTCGAGCCGAGAAGCCCTGGCTAGACTCAGCAATTACTGGTATGGATTTCCCTCTCGAGAGCTAAAGCTAATTGGCATCACCGGAACGAACGGAAAAACCACCACCACCTATCTCATCGAGTCCATACTGAAAAAAGCAGGGTATGGGGTAGGTAGGATTTCCACCATCAATTATGACCTGGGTAGTGGACCGGTTCCTTCCAGGATTACTACCCCGGAATCCCAGGATCTTCATAGGATGCTGCGGAAGATGGCTGATGGAGGCATCGATTATGTAGCTATGGAAGTTTCCTCTCATTCCTTGGCCCTTCACCGGGTGGATGGAGTCCAGTTTGAGTTCGCCGTGTTCACCAATTTCTCCACTGATCACCTCGATTTTCACAAAACCATTGAGCATTACCTGGAAGCCAAAGTCTCCCTTTTCCGGGACAGAGTCCCCGGCAGGGCAGCAGTCAATGTTGATGATCCAACGGCACCTCATATTATGAGGAGGATCTCCTGCCCTCTCATCACCTACGCCGTCAAAAAAAAGGCAAGGGTAAAGGGGAAAATACTGAGGAGGGGACCTCGAGGATCGTCTTTTCTGGTTCAGATTGGCAAGGATAAGCCTCTAAGGGTTGATCTCCCCCTCCTGGGTAGTCACAATGTCTACAATGCTCTGGCAGCTATCTCTGTTGCCAGCGCTGAAGAGGTGCCGCCGCCGATCATTAAGGAAGGACTGGAGGCAGTAAAGAGGATCCCTGGTAGATTGGAGTGTGTCCAGAACAAAAAAAATCTGGATGTTTTTGTTGATTATGCTCACACTCCTGATGCTCTGGAGAAAGTTCTGAGGAGTCTTCGCCAGGTGGCGAGAGGCAAACTCTGGGTGGTATTCGGATGTGGTGGAGACCGAGATACCGGAAAGCGTCCGCTTATGGGGAAGATAAGCCTTAAGTTGGCCGACTATTCTGTCATTACCTCGGATAATCCTCGCAGCGAGGACCCCGAGAAGATTATTGTTGCCATTGAAGAGGGAATCAAGGAAGACGGCGGACAGAAGGATGAGGACTACACTACTGCTACGGATCGAAGAGAGGCTATCAGAATAGCTCTGGGGAGGATGAGGAGAGGAGATACTCTTCTCATTGCAGGTAAGGGGCATGAGAGCGTGCAGATCTTCAAGGATCGAGCGGTGGAGTTTAGCGATAGCAAAGTGGTGCGAGATTTGCTGTCCCCGAATTAGTTCTATATAATGAAGTCGAACTGCCAGAATTCCTGGTGTGGGTGATCCTCTATCTAGCAGGGGGAGAGGACTATTATGCCCCAATCCTTTTCTGTTCAGGAGATTCTTCAGATAACAGGGGGACGCCTTATAGGTAAGGCCCCTTCTTCGGCTATCTTTCCTGACAAAATCTCCACTGATAGTCGCACCCTAAGGAAGGACGATTTTTTCCTGGCTCTTAAAGGACCCAGGTTTGATGGTCATGATTTTCTGGAGGATTGCCAGAGAAAGGGAGGGATAGGAGCTATTGTTTCAGAGGATATTCTCCCGCCCTCACCAGATTTCTTTCTTGTCCGGGTAAAGGACACTCTTCAAGCTCTTGGGGGACTGGCTAAGTTTCATCAACACCGGCTGGGACCTCTTCTGGTGGCTGTCAGCGGAAGCAATGGTAAGACCACGGTCAAGGAGATGATCTGGCAGATTCTTTCCCGAAAATATCCTACTCTCAAGTCCTCGGGAAATTTCAACAACCAAATTGGAGCTGCCTTGAGCCTCTTGAGCCTCTCTTCTCATCATAAATTCGGGGTGTTGGAGATGGGGATGAACCACAGGGGAGAAATTGCTAGCCTGGCGAGTATGATTGAGCCGACTATCGGGGTTATTACCAATATCCAGCGAGCCCACCTTGGATTCCTGGGAAGCATGGAGGAGATTAAGGAGGCCAAAGCAGAACTCATTGATTTCCTGAACGCTCGGGAGAAGAGCTGGATAGTATTGAATGCGGACGACCCCTGGACTCCAGAGCTGGAAAGAAGAGCTCTTTGTCGGGTTATGAGTTTTGGACTTGTTCGAGAAGCTCGTGTAGGAGCCTCCGAGATAAGGTGGGACGAGAGCTCTCTAGATTTTCAGTTGAGCTATGGGGAGGAAAAAAAGGCTATTCATCTTAACCTTCCCGGAAAATATAACGTGGCCAATGTTGCCTGTGCGTCAGCAGTGTCCTTAATCCTCGGGTTTTCCCTGGAGGATATTGCACAGGGCCTGGCCGATTTCAAGCTTCTTCCCCATCATTTCCAGGTCCAGATGCAGGGAGGCTTTCGAATTATAGATGATTCATATAATGCCAATCCGGACTCTATGAGAGAAGCTCTGGACCTTTTCAAAACCACGAGGGGGAAGAGGAAAATAGCCATAGTGGGGGATATGCTAGAGCTGGGGGGAAAATCTCGTCTCTTTCACAGGAAAGTAGGTCAGTATCTAGCTAGCCTGCGCCTCGATGCCGTATTTACCTTTGGGGATCTAGCCAGGGAAGTGGCCCAGGAGGCGCGGAGGGGAGGGGTTGATGATTCCTTCTCTTTTGATGACAAGGACGAGTTGGTGGAGGAGCTCCTTCTCTATCTTCGGGAAGGAGACTCTCTTCTTATTAAGGGTTCCCGGGGTATGAGGATGGAGGACATTGTGAAAAAGGTGAGGATGAGGCTATGTTCACCTACCTCACTTCGTCCTTGATTTTGCGCTCCGGAGCCGCGGCTATAGTTTCTCTCGCGCTGAGCTTAGCACTAGGCAAGATCTGTGTGCGAGGTTTTAGAAAGGTTGGTCTGGTTGATCATGTTCGCGCTTACAGCCCTTCACCTCATCAGGAGAAAAAGGGCATCCCTACCTCCGGGGGAATTTTCATCCTGGCGAGTTTCAGCATTGGACTCTTTCTCTTTGCCGACCTGACCGATGAGTTTGTCCTCATATCCCTTTTGGTTACCCTTTGTCTGGGACTCATCGGTTTTTGGGATGATCGCACCAAGGCTTTAAGAAAAAGCTCCCGGGGTCCGAGAGTTCTCCTTAAACTCGGGGTTCAGTCTATTATAGCCGGTCTAGTTGCTCTTTACCTGATCTTGGTCCTGGAGTTCACACCTCAGGTCAGTATCCCTTTCACAGGTGGTGCTCTGAGTCTTGGGTGGGCGTATGTTCCTTTTGTCATAGCGGTGATTGTGGGTACTGCTAACAGCGTCAACCTCAGTGACGGACTGGACGGACTGGCAGCTGGATGTATCATCTGGGCAGGTCTTGCCTATGCTCTTTTGGCTTATTTTGCGGCGAGTGGTGCTTTTTCTCATCTTTTCAAACTAGCCTTGAATCCGGCAGCGAGAGAGCTGGTGATTTTCTGGGCTTCTCTTTTGGGAGCGGTTTTGGGATTCCTCTGGTATAACCGTCACCCCGCCCGGATTTTTCTTGGGGATACCGGAGCTCTTGCCCTGGGGGGAGCCCTGGCCATCACT
>JAUWAK010000006.1 GCA_030602105.1 Candidatus Aerophobota bacterium
TCTCGTACTCTACTTCCCGCTCCCGCTGTATTTTCTCTTCTCTGTAGGACAGGTAGAAATAGGCGAAGACAATACAGATGACTATCAACAAAATGATGATTATTGTGGATCTTTTTCTCGGTTCCATCCAAACACCTCCTGCACTTTCCGCTCTTCCTGCTTCTTAAGATAGTAGAGAGACACTCACTTTCCTGCCTCGATTAGCGTAGGTCACCACGCTTACCGCATCCCATACCCTTCGACATATCCAGTTTTACGTAGTCTTGTACTACAAGTTTTCTCTTGAGCCAACTTAAAGCTTGGGGGTCTCTTGAAAACTTCCGGGTACATAACCATCAGGAATTGTGTAGCTCTGGTTAGTCATTTTCACATTCAGGACCCGATCTATCCTGAAGGTTCTCAGCTCGCTGCGTAAATGGCAGTAGGCCTCAAAATACAAGCTGCCAGAGCTGGCAGTTTCTCTCTTTTTGTACAAGAAGATTCCTTCGTCCAAAAAGAGTCTCTAGTGGGAAATGCAGTGAGCATATTTTATCTCACCCACCTACCGCGTCAAGCATGCTTCAAGAGGTCGAAAAGTTGCAAAAAATACTGGACAAAATTGATTAAGTACATAAACTGAATGGTGGCAAGAGCTTCTTACGTGAATTTCAAGGAGGTATCTTTAAGATGTGGGATAGGCTCAAGGAAGATCTGAAGGCTGTCTTCCACAGAGATCCGGCAGCACGGAACCTGGTGGAGGTAATCTTTTGCTATCCGGGCCTGCATGCTATATGGCTGCACCGCATAGCTCATTGTCTCTGGACTCACGATTTTCGCTTTCTGGGCCGGTTCACCTCTCATATAAATCGTGCTCTGACCGGGATTGAAATTCATCCGGGGGCAAAGATTGGAGGGAGATTCTTCATTGACCATGGGATGGGAGTGGTTATAGGGGAAACTGCAGAAATCGGAGATGATGTTCTCATGTATCAGGGGGCGGTTCTTGGAGGAACCACCCTGGAGAAGAAAAAGCGTCATCCAACCATTGGGAATTGCGTAGTTATAGGTGCTGGAGCTACTATCCTCGGCCCTATTGAGATTGGCGACGGAGCCCTCATTGGATCAGGATCGGTAGTCGTCAAGCCGGTTCCTCCAGGTGCTACCGTAGTGGGAGTGCCGGGCCGGATAGTGGAGCGCAAGAAACCTGCCGTAGAACCCCTCGTAGACCTGGAGCATGGGAAGCTACCTGATCCGGTAGCCGAAGCGGTGAATATCCTGGTGAATAGGATTCAGAAGTTAGAGAAAAAAATAGCAAAATTGGAGGAAAAGAAAACTTAAGGACTCTCATCTATAATACACAAATTCCCTCCGGGAAAAGATCGGGCGGGCACAAAGGAAAAGGAGTCACTAGGAAGAGAGAATTTACTTGCAAATGATTTCAATATGATATATAATAACGAGCGGACAAGCAAGTTATCAAACCAAGCTGTAGGTGGATCTAGTGGTGAAAGAACAGGAACATCTACCTGTTTACACCATCGGGATTGCTGCAAAACTACTGGGTGTTTGCCCGGCTACTTTGCGTCTTTGGGAGAGTAAGGGCATCATAAAACCATCCCGAATAGGAAAGAACAGGTTCTACTCCAAATGCGATATTGATCGGTTAGAATATGTCAAATGCCTTCTCCAGAAGAGGAGAATAAATGTTGCGGGAGTGAAGGAAATATTGGACAGGAATTTTTGCTGGGACCTAAAGGATTGTAGCGAAGAGGCACGAAGGATTTGCCCGGTTTACCTCCGCCACCAGAAGGTTCTAGAGGAGGAGACTATAAAATAATTGGATAGAATTGCGCCTTTGTCGCTTATTTGACTGGTAGAATAGTCCTCGAGCGAAAAGGGTTAGAGGGATTTTTTTTTGCGGCTTGACATACTAATAGTCTTTGTATATAATGTTGCCAAGAGCCGAAAGACCACCTATAAGTCTTGCTTGCAGGCGGCTCCACCAGCGTTGGCAGGCCACCTGCAAGTGCAATTGATAGAATGTAGCGTAGGAAACTCCTATTCCTACGCTTATCGCGAGATGCTGAAAGACCCAATCACGTGGTGCCACATTGTTTATTCTTGGCTGGGGACTGCCTACTTTCATAAGAACATGCTGAGGGAAGCTAGCTAGGTTTTTTTTGTCGACTTCTGTGACGGTTTTCACAAATCGTCTGTCAGTTTCAACAAGTAGAGGTTACCCACATGAGCTGGAAGAAAAGAGTTGCTGAAGCAGCGGTGGCCCGATTGCCAACCTATAGCCGAGCACTTGATGAGCTGGACAGAAAGGGAGTAGAGATCATTTCTTCGGATGAGCTGGGAGAAAAGGTGGGTTATAGTGCAGCTCAGATTCGGAAAGATCTATCCTGCTTTGGCGAGTTTGGCAAGGTGGGGACAGGTTATTACGTCAAGGACCTGAAAGAAGCCATTTCTCAAATTCTAGGGATCGACCGGGCGTGGAATGTGGCTTTAGTGGGTGCAGGAAATCTAGGTTCGGCGCTTCTTGCCTATCCGGGATTTAGAGAGCGTGGATTTAGAATCGTGGCCGTTTTTGATAATGACCTACGGAAGATCGGAAAGAAATGGGAAAATGTAATCCTGCAGGACATATCTGAAATGCCGGAGAAAATTAAGGAGCAAGGCATACAAATAGGAATTATTGCAGTACCGGCGAAAGTAGCACAACAGATCGCTGATATGCTTGTCCTTAGTGGCATAAGAGCTATCTTGAACTTTGCCCCTGCCAGGATTGTGGTTCCCGATGGCGTGGAGCTGCGCGCCGCCGACCTCTCGAGGGAGCTAGAACGTCTCTCATATTTTCTGACTAATGAAGCGGCGATCAGGACTGAGGCTCTCCAGAAGGGGAAAGTTGCAGGCGGCGAGGAGGATAAGACACGTGAAAGTCATCACTATCGCCAAGACTGGTGATGAGGAGACAGTTGAGCCTGGATTTGCTGAACTGGTGCAACAGATAAGTGGCAAGGAACTCCGCCAGTGTTACCATTGCCTGAAGTGTTCCGCTGGCTGTCCCATTAATTTTGCCATGGACTGGGCTCCTAATCAAATCATCAGGATGGTTCAACTCGGATTGCAGGAAAGAGTTCTATCTAGTTCTACTATTTGGCTCTGTGCTTCCTGTGAGACTTGCAGCACCAGATGTCCCAATGAGGTAGATTTACCAACCATAATGGATACCCTAAAAGAGATGGCTATTCAAAATGGCATCAGGAGTCAGCAGGCTGGTATTCAGACATTTCACCGAGTTTTTCTCAATTGCCTCAGGGAATATGGACGCATGCACGAGGTGTCTCTCTTGGCTCTCTATAAATTGTTGACCCTAAACCCATTTGAAGACATGGGTTTGGGAATCAAGATGTTTCGTAAGGGTAAATTGAATCTTTTACCTAGCCGTATAGAGAATGTTCACGAACTGGAGACTATCTTCAGAACCTTTGGCGAGAGCAAAAGGAGTAAGATTTGAAGCTGTCCTATTTTCCCGGATGCTCACTTGACGGTACAGCCAAAGAATATGGCTCATCTACCTCCGCTATATGCCAGGCGTTGGGGCTTGAGCTGATTGAGGTCCCTGACTGGAACTGCTGTGGAGCGAGTTCTGGTCACAGTACCAATTACCTTCTCGGCCAGGCTCTGGCAGCCCGAAACCTTATCCTGGCAGAAAAGCAAGGGCTGGATATGGTTGTTGCCTGTGCCGCCTGTTTCAGCCGATTCAAGAAGACCAATATTGCCCTAAAGGAGAATGCAGAGCTAAGGGGAAAGATGGAGGAGATAATGGGCATTCCCTATAAGGGCAGTTTCCAAATCAGGCACCTTCTGGATGTCATCTACAATACTGTTGGTTTGGAGACCATCAAGAAAGAAGTTACTAACCCGCTGAAAGACCTTAGGTTGGTTCCTTACTATGGATGCGTAATTGTTCGACCCCATGAGCTCACCCAATTTGACGATGAAGAGCAACCTCAGGTCATTGACAATCTGATAGAAGCTATTGGCGCAGAGTCTCTCCCCTGGTCCGATAAGACAGAGTGTTGCGGGGCAAGTTTGGCTTTAACCCGAGTCGACATCGTGAAAAAACTTGCCAGAGGTATCGTTGAGATGGCGAAGGAAGCGGGGGCCCAAGCCATAGCTACCGCCTGTCCACTCTGTCAAGCGAACCTAGATATGCGATATGGTGAAGACGGTCTGCCGGTCTTCTATTTCACTGAGCTTCTGGGACTAGCCCTGGGAATAGAAGGAAAGAATTGGCTTGAACGGCACATAACAGACCCTTTGCCGCTACTCACTTCCCTTAATCTGGTAAAAGGAGAATGAGCAATCTGTCTACCATGCAAAAAGGAAAAATAGCATCCGTACTGGTCATTGGAGGAGGGATAGGAGGGGTTCAGGCTGCGCTTGATCTAGCTGAATCGGGATACAAGGTATATCTCTTAGATCAGCGTCCTGCAATTGGGGGGACAATGGCCCAATTAGACAAGACCTTCCCCACCAATGATTGTTCTATGTGCATTCTGGCTCCCAAGCTGGTAGATGCCGGAAGACACCAGAATATCGAAATCATTACCATGGCAGATGTAGATAGCATTGAAGGTGAACCGGGCATGTTCAAGGTGCGGGTGAAAAAGAATCCCAGGTTTGTTGATGAATCCAAGTGCACGGGCTGTGGGAGTTGCTGGAACAATTGCCCGGTAAGAAACATGGTTCAGCCTGACGAGAAGGAAACAGTCAAACCTGAGTTGGAGGAGAAGGATTTGGAGAAAATTACTGAATTAATGGGGGACAACAAGGACGGAAGAGGAACTTTAGTGCCCCTTCTCCAGGATATCAACACCGAGTACGGGTATTTGCCTCAGAACATAATAAGATATGTTTCCACTGATCTAGACATTCCCCTGAGCCAAATATATAACATAGCCACCTTTTATAAGGGCTTTAGTCTGACGCCGCGGGGGCGCTATATAATCAGTGTCTGCCTCGGCACCGCCTGCCATGTAAGGGGAGCTCCGAAGATACTGGAAGCGCTCGAGCGCGACTTAGGGATTAAAGTCGGTCAAACTACCTCCGATTTGAATTTTACTTTGGAGGCCGTGCGCTGCGTAGGTTGCTGTGGACTAGCCCCCGTAGTCACCATTGGGGACGATTTGTACGGAAAGGTAACTCAGGTCAAAATTCAAAAGACCATAGAAAAGTACAAGGGTAGAGAATATGCCAAAGCTAAAACCTGAAGATCTGGAACAGATCAGTGAAAGAATGCGAAAAATGGTGGTATTGCGAGAAGGAGCTGCTCGAGCCAAAATCATCGTTCATATGGGGACCTGTGGTATTGCTGCCGGTGCCCGCAAGATAATGGCTGCTGTTTTGGCTCTGATGGAAGAGAAGGATGCCAAAGACGTAATTGTTACCAGTTCTGGTTGCGCTGGACTTTGCAGTCGTGAACCCATGATAACTGTTGAATTGAAAGGAGAAGCTCCCGTCAAGTATGTTGATGTAACTGAAGACAAGACTCGCCAGATTTTTGACGAGCATGTTATGGGTGGCAAAATCCTTGCGAAATACGCTCTGGCCATAGGAAGTGAACGAGTTTCCTAGGAATTAAGATCCTGTGGTCTGAAGGTAGGAATGGTGATCGTTTACCTTATGTTTCCAATGCTCCAAGAAGGAAAGTAGAGTGGCCGAATATAGAATGCACCTTATGCTCTGTGCTGGCACCGGTTGCGTCTCAAATAGATCCTTAAAGATAGAAGAATCCCTGGAAAAAGAGCTCAAAAAGCATAAGCTGGAGGAGGAGATTCTAATTGTGAGGACGGGGTGTAACGGATTTTGCGCCCAGGGACCAATTATGGTGGCCCATCCGGGTGAGATATTCTATCAAATGCTTACCCAAAAGGACATTCCTCACTTAGTGGAGGAGCACTTCTTGAAAGGTAGGCCGGTAAAGGAATTGATGTATACTCCTCCCGAAGAAAAGGCTCCGGTGCCGAAGATGGGCGATATCGGATTTTTTAGAGAACAGCGACTGATTGCACTGAGAAATCGCGGATTGATAGATCCTGAAAGAATAGAGGAATATATTGCCCGAGGTGGTTACACCGGCCTGGCCAAAGCTCTTACGTCAATGAGACCTGATGAGATAATAAAGGAGATCAAGGATTCTGGTTTGAGAGGTAGAGGAGGAGCTGGCTTCCCCACGGGGCGAAAATGGGAATTCACTGCTAAGGCCGAGGGGGAGGAGAAGTACATAATATGTAACGCTGATGAAGGTGATCCCGGCGCCTTTATGGACCGCAGTATCGTTGAATCTGACCCTCACTCAGTCTTAGAGGGAATGACAATCGGAGCCAGGGCTATCGGAGCACATCACGCCTACATATACATACGGACTGAGTACCCTATAGCAGTTGAGAGGATGAGAAAGGCTATCAATCAGGCTAAAGAATATGGTCTACTGGGTGAAGATATACTTGGTACTGGATTTCGTTTTGATGTTACTGTGCACCGAGGTGCAGGAGCATTTGTCTGTGGTGAGGAGACTTCTCTAATCGCTTCCCTGGAAGGAAGGTCCCCCGAACCAAGAATCAGACCTCCATTTCCTGCTCAATCTGGAGTTTGGGGTATGCCTACTAACATCAACAACGTGGAGACCTGGGCCAATGTCCCCGAGATAATCAACCGGGGGGCTGGATGGTATTCGCAGCTCGGGACTGACACCAGCAAAGGAACCAAGGTATTCTCACTGGTCGGGAAGGTAAAAAACACCGGACTGATAGAGGTCCCCATGGGTATTACCCTACGTAAGATCATTTATGATATCGGCGGCGGTATCCTCGAAGACAAGAAATTCAAGGCTATACAGACCGGAGGACCCTCGGGGGGATGCATTCCGGAAGAATTACTGGATTTACCCATAGACTATGAGAGATTAACCGAAGCCGGTTCCATTATGGGTTCAGGTGGAATGATCGTCATGGACGAGGGTACCTGTATGGTAGATGTCGCCCGCTATTTTGTCGACTTTCTGAGAGGTGAGTCTTGTGGGAAGTGCACTTCCTGCCGGGAGGGCCTTGAGTCGATGTATCAGATCCTAACCGAAATCTGTGAGGGTAAAGGAAAAGAAAGTGATGTAGAGTTGCTTGAAGAATTATGTGCCGCGATTGCGGATGGGTCCATGTGCGCCCTAGGAGGGACTGCATCTAACCCGGTCTTAAGTACCATTCGCTATTTTAGAAATGAGTACCAGTCCCACATCCGAGACCAAGAATGTCCTGCAGGGGTGTGCCGCGAATTAATCCACTACCTGATAGACAGAGAAAAATGTACGGGTTGCCTTCTATGTGTAAAAAACTGCCCTAGCGACGCTATCACCGGGGAAAGAAAAGAACCTGTCAACTTAAATCAGGAAAAATGCATCAAATGTGGGATCTGTTTTGAAGTATGTAAATTCAAGGCCGTAGAGGTAAAGTAATCGGAGGCGTCAATGAACCTGGGAAAGATAAGGCAAATCCTGAGGGCGGAGGTAATCGTAGGAAGTTCTCCCGATAGAGAAATAGAGGTGTGCTGTGCCTGCGATCTGATGAGTGAGGTATTGTCCTGCGTCCCGACCGGGTCTAGTTGTTTACTCTTGACCAATTTGGCTCATTCTCAAACTATTCGCACAGCAGAGATAGCTGAAATACCCGTCATCTGTTTTGTCCGGGGAAGAAAGCCTGAGAGCCAAAATATAAAGTTAGCCAAGAAAAATGGCCTGGTGCTTCTTTCGACTTACTTTAGCCTGTATGAAGCCAGTGGACGGCTGTACAAAGAGGGAATGCCCGGGTGTAGCGGGTCCAGGGTGAGCTAGATGATTACCTACCCAAAAGCCCCAAAAATTCAAGAATTGGGATATGAACTCAAGGTAAGACAGGCTATGAATAGAAATCTGATTACTGTAGAGCCCCGGACCTCCATGAGTAAATTGAGAGGGGTGCTGCGCTCGAATCGTATCTCCGGAGTGCCCGTAACCAGAGAAAACAAATTGCTAGGGGTCATCTGCGTTGAAGACCTGGTTAACTGGCTAATGTCTGGTGCAAAAGACTGTGCCATAGAAGAGAAAATGAGTAAAGATGTTGTAACTCTATGCGCTGACGAACCGCTTGTCCACGCTATAAATAAGCTTCAACAATACGGTTTCTTCCATTTTCCGGTGCTTGAGCGTGAAAGCGGGGAGTTGCTAGGTACAATTACCAGAGAAGACATCATCAGGAAATTACTCCAAAAATTGGAGATTGAGTACCGCGAAGAAGAGATCCGCCGTTACCGGGCAAGCCACATCTTTGAGGATATCATGGCTGACAAAACTAGCCTGATTTTTCAATACTATATAGTGGGTCAGGATTTCAACCGGGCTGGAGAAAGCTCCAGTGCGCTTAAGAAAAGCTTAAAACGCCTAGGAACTCATCCCGATATTGCGCGTCGGGTAGCCATAGCTGTGTACGAGGCAGAAATGAACGTTGTTATCTATGCGCGGGGCGGAGAGATCACAGTTAAAGTGGATCCTAACCAGATTCGAATTGAAGTGGAGGATTCCGGTCCGGGTATTCCCGATATCGAGAAGGCTATGCGACCTGGCTATTCGACTGCCCCTGAATGGGTTAGAGAATTGGGGTTTGGGGCGGGAATGGGCCTCAACAATATCAAGAAATGTGCCGATGAAATGAATATTACCTCCACTGTGGGAAAGGGAACCCGTCTGGAGATCTATGTCGCAACCAAGAAAGAGAGTGTGAGCTATGAAGTTAAGTGAACTCGTCATAAAATTTGACCTTAAGGTTAAGTGTGGAGTTCACGAGTTAGACCGTGAGATAAAGGGTGGATATGTCAGTGATCTTTTAAGTGATGTAATAGCCAATGGGAGGGCTGGCGAGGTCTGGATTACCCTTCAGATTCACCACAACATAGTTGGAGTAGCCAGCCTGAAGAGTCTCGCCGCAATCGTTATCATAAACGGAAGAGAACCCGAGGAAGAGACTATCAAAAAGGCTGAAGACGAGGGTATTCCCATTATGGTAAGTAAGCTGCCTGCCTTTGAGCTCGTAGGCAGGCTGTACCAGGCTGGCATTTCTGGAACGAGGTAATGTTAAGGTGGTTCAGGGCAGATTTGCATCTTCATACATGCCTGTCCCCGTGCGCTGACTCGACCATGTCTCCTAGGGCCATAGTCAAAGGCGCAAAGAAGCAGAATTTGCAAATGATTGGTATTTGCGATCATAATTCGGTTGAAAATGTTGAGGCAGTAAGAATGGCAGGAAAAAGAGAAAAATTGGCGGTGATGGGAGGGATTGAGATAACCTCTCAGGAAGAGGTTCACATCCTGGGATTCTTTAGCAAAAAGACTGCCTTACGGGATATTCAAGATATGGTGTACAAGAACCTATCTGGTGAGAATGATGAAAATCTCTTTGGTGAACAGATACTCACCGATGAACATGACAGGGTTATTGGTTCCAATAGGAGGCTGTTGATTGGAGCCACCGGACTCCCCCTGGAAAAAATTGTGGATGCTATTCACCGCTTAGGGGGGCTCGCAATTGCCTCTCACATTGATCGCCAGAGCTTCAGCATCATTGGCCAATTGGGCTTCATTCCAAAGGGACTGACTCTTGACGCTCTGGAGATATCACCTTTAGCCTCTCAGAAGAGGAAATATAGTTCTTCTCAAAGACACAGCTTCCCCCTGGTCACCTTTTCGGATGCCCATTGTTTGGAGGATATAGGCAGGAGCTTCTCTTCATTCTTAATAGAAGAGGCAAATATTGAAGAGACCAAGAAAGCATTAATGGGTAAGGACGGTCGAAAGATGATCATTAGGTAAAGCATGGAAGACCTGTCTTTGCATATCCTTGACATAGTAGAAAACTCTATTCGAGCTTTAGCCAAGAGGATTACGATAAAGATAGATGAGAATATTGAAAAAGATTGGCTTACTGTCCAAATAGAGGACAATGGCCAGGGGATGGATAAAGAAACTGTCAAGAAAGCAGTGGATCCGTTCTTTACCACCAAGACTACCCGCAGAGTCGGCCTGGGTCTTCCCCTTCTAGAGCAGGCAGCTGAGGAGACCGGGGGTAAGCTGCAGATAACCTCAGAAGTAGGAAAGAAGACCAGAATTAGGGCCACTTTCCGATACAACCACCCTGACCGCAAGCCTCTGGGCAGCATTAAGGAAACTTTGCTTTCTCTGGCAGCGGGTCATCCAGAAGTAGATTTTGTCTATGAACATAAAAGAGGAAAGACAACCTATCGATGGGATACCAAAAGGATAAAGGATAGGAAGAATGATCGATCTCACCATTGATGACGAAAGCCTTAAGGTAGAAGAAGGGACTACCATCCTGCAAGCGGCCGAGGCTGCTGGAATAAAGATACCGACGCTATGTTACCACAAAGCTTTGAGTTGGTATGGCGCCTGTCGCATTTGCTTGGTAGAGATCAGTATGAACGGCGGTTCCCAAATTCAGGCTTCCTGTCAATACCAGGTTCAGCCAGGAATGGTGGTTCGCACCGATTCTGAGAGAGTAATAAGAACGAGGAAGATAATGGTGGAACTACTCTTAGCTCGCTGTCCAAACTCAAAAAAGATCCGGGAGTTGGCTGATGAGCTTGGAATAAGGGAAACTCGGTTCCCCAAAAGAGATGAGGACTGCCTTCTCTGCGGCTTATGCGTACGTATGTGTCATGAGAGAATGGGCAAAAGTACCATTGGCTTTGCTAAACGGGGAATTGCCCGAGAGGTTGTCCCTCCTTTCGAAGAGCGCTCCGAGGTTTGCCTGGGCTGTGGAAGTTGCGAGTTTGTCTGCCCTGCAGAAGGAATTAAGCCCGAAGATATCTGTAAAAAAGAGATAAAACCCATTGCTTCTGAATTTGACGAAAAACTAAGCCAGCGTTCGGCCATCTACATACCTTTTCCGCAAGCTATTCCCAACAAAGCAGTAGTTGACCGAGAGAATTGCGTCCATTTTCTTACCGAGAAGTGTGAAGTCTGCAAGGAGTTCTGTGAGGCTGATGCCATAGATTTTAGCCAGAAAGACCAACTGCTCGATCTTGATGTCGGGGCAGTAATCCTTGCTCCCGGGTTCGAAGAATTTGATGCCGCTCTCAAGGGCGAGTTTGGATACGGAGTGTATCCGAACGTGGTTACCAGTATAGAATTTGAACGAATCCTGAGCGCCTCCGGCCCCTACAAAGGAAAAGTACTTCGTCCTAGCGACCAAAGGCATCCGAAAAGAATTGCCTTTATCCAGTGCGTCGGCTCCAGGGATCCTTCCTGCAATAGGGGCTACTGTTCTTCAGTATGCTGTATGTATGCTACCAAGGAGGCAATTATCGCCAAGGAACACGACAGAGAAGTTGAACCTACCATATTCTTTATGGATCTGAGGGCTTTTGGTAAGGATTTTGATAAATACTACGAGAGAGCCCAAAAGGAATACGGAATTAGATATGTCAGGAGCATGATCTCCGCCGTGAAACAAATGCAACAGAATAAGAACTTGAAGCTGAAATACATAAATGATGGAAGAGAAATTGTGGAAGAAGAATTTGATCTGGTGGTCTTGTCGGTGGGACTTATCCCTTCCGAGAAAATCCAGCAACTTGGGAGAAGCCTGGGTCTAAAACTAAATAAATACGGATTCTGCGAGACCCAAGACTTCGCTTCAGTGAAGACGAGTAAGGATGGCATATATGTCTGTGGGGCGTTTCAAGGGCCGAAGGATATTCCGGAGACGGTTATTCAAGCAAGTGGGGCCGCTTCTTTTGTTCAGGGAGATCTAGCTTCGGTGAGGGGGGGATTAGTCACCAAGAAGGAATACCCTCCGGAAATTGATGTGAGAGGTCAACCTCCCAGGATAGGAGCCTTTATCTGTCACTGTGGGATAAACATCGGAGGGGTAGTGGACGTGCCTTCAGTGGTCAGGTATGCCCAGACTCTTCCCCACGTCTCCTACGCTATGGACAACCTCTATACATGTTCCCAGGATGCCCAGGAGATAATCAAGGAAAAGATAAAAGAACACAATCTCAATCGCGTTCTAGTGGCCTCCTGTTCTCCACGCACCCACGAGCCTCTTTTCCAGGAAACAATACGGGAAGCAGGGCTTAATCGATATCTCTTTGAGATGGCTAATATTCGTGACCAGTGTTCCTGGGTACATATGCAACAGCCAGAGGCTGCTACGGAAAAAGCTAAGGACCTGGTGAGGATGGCTGTAGCCAAGGCTGCCAAGCTTGAGCCCTTACAGAGACTGCGTTTGAGCGTGATTCCTCGAGGCCTGGTCATAGGAGGAGGGATTTCTGGCATGAGTGCCGCCTTATCGCTCGCTCGTCAGGGTTTTGAGGTATATCTGGTGGAAAAGGAAAAAGACCTAGGTGGAATTATGAGAAATATCCACTACACCCTGGAGGGGAAGGATACCCAACAGTTCCTTAGAAATATAGAGAACGAGATACGTAACAATCAGCTAATCCAAGTATTCACTAATGCGGAGCCAAAGGAAATATCTGGCTATATTGGAAATTTCAAGACCGCCCTCACCTCTGGGGAGGAGCTAGAACACGGAGTTGTTATTGTAGCTACGGGAGGAGAGGAACTCAAGACAGAAGAGTATCTCTGGGGAAAGAATGAGAGTGTCGTAACCCAGATGGAATTGGAACAAAGACTTTCCCGAAAGAGCAGCGAAATTAGTAATCTCAAGTGTGTAGTGATGATTCAGTGTGTGGGCTCAAGAGAAGATGCTCGGCCTTACTGCAGCCGTACCTGCTGCAGTGAAAGCATTAAGAACGCTTTGAAAATCAAAGAGACAAATCCAGAGGCCCAGGTATTTGTTCTTTATCGAGATATGAGGACCTACGGGTTTAAGGAAGATTGGTACCGGGAGGCCAGGGAGAAGGGCGTAATTTTCATTCGTTACAGCGAACAGGAGAAGCCACAGGTTAGAGAAGACGAAGGTAGCCTCAGAGTTTCAATAAACGACGAGATTCTCGACGAAACACTCATCCTCCAGCCAGAGCTGGTGGTGCTGAGCGTAGCTACTGTACCGTATCAGGAAAATAAATCCTTGGCCCAAATGCTCAAGGTGCCATTGAATGACGACGGATTTTTCTTGGAAGCCCACGTGAAACTCAGGCCGGTCGAATTTGCTACTGAGGGAATTTTTGTCTGCGGATTGGCCCACAGCCCCAAATTCTTGGACGAGAGCATTACTCAGGCAAATGCTGCCTCATCCAGAGCCTCGGTAATTCTCAGCCAGGATGAAATTGAAGCAGAGGGCACAGTGGCTATGGTCAATACCACCAGGTGCAGTGCTTGTGGGATGTGCGAATCTCTGTGTGCATACAAGGCAATAGAGGTGAAAACAGTCGATGAGAAGAGAGGAATTACGACGGCTGTTGTTACTGAGGCCATGTGCAAGGGATGTGGTGCTTGTGTGGCCAACTGTAGATCAAGTGCCCTCAATCTGAGAGGATTTACTGATGACCAGATCTTCTCAGCCATAAGCTCATTTTAAGGACATGCGTGGAAGTCTAATGATGAGGTGTTAGAAAATGAAAGAAGGCCAGACGGTGGATACCGAGAAGGCAGGATGGGAGCCTAGAATTATCGCATTTCTCTGTAATTGGTGTAGTTACGCAGGGGCTGATCTAGCCGGCATCAGCAGGTTGCAGTATCCCCCAAATGTTCGAGTTATCCGGGTCCCTTGTTCGGGAAGGGTGAATCCCTACTTTATTATCAAGAGCCTTCAGCACGGTGTGGACGGGGTACTTGTCTCCGGATGTCATCCTGGAGATTGTCATTATATCAATGGTAATTTAGTTGCCCGAAGAAGATTTGCCATCTTTAAGAGTATCCTGGAATTTATGGGGGTTGAAAAAGGAAGGGTCCAATTTAGTTGGATATCGGCCGCAGAAGGAGAACGATTTTCTCAGGTGATAAAAGAGGTTACTGAAGAGATAAAGGCCCTTGGTCCAGGCAAGAGATTTGTGAAAGAGATTTAAAGTGCAGGAAAACCAGAAACACTTAAGAGAAGCGGCAGAGAAACTCTTGAGTGACAAGAAAGTGGATGT
The DNA here is from genome assembly GCA_030602105.1 of Candidatus Aerophobota bacterium. Taxonomy (GTDB): domain Bacteria; phylum Aerophobota; class Aerophobia; order Aerophobales; family AE-B3A; genus SOJT01. The sequence goes on from JAUWAK010000006.1 coordinate 14,131, forward strand.
AATCATCGGTTATGAAAGGGGAACCTTGCCTCTTCGAACCAGGCCAGTCTTCATCCGAGAACCGGATGAGACTAAGAAACTGGTGTGGAACTCGCGATGCGAGAATAACCTTTCCTTCTATCTGAAAACGGCAAAAGGAAAAGTGGGAATCGTAGCTAAAGGTTGCGATGCCCGCTCAATTGTCGGGCTGATCAAAGAAAGACAGGTTAAGAGGGAAGATATCTTTATTATCGGTGTCCCCTGCCCAGGAATAATTGATAGAAAGAAAATTGAAGACACCCTGGAGGGTAGGGACCTTCAGGAAGGTGTCGAGAGTGATAGTCAGGTAATTCTAAAGGGAGAGGGATTTGAAGAGAAGGCAGACAAGGATAAGCTTTTACACTCATCGTGTACAACCTGTACGCATAGAAATCCGGTTCTTTATGATACTTTAATTGGGAAGGAGATTCCCGAACCCAAAATGGATGAATATTCTGACGTTGAAGAGTTTTCCTCAAAGAAAGACAATGAGAGATGGACCTATTTCAATGATGAAACCAGCAGATGCATCAGATGCTACGCTTGCCGGAATGCTTGTCCATCCTGTTATTGTCCCCAATGTTTTGTTGACCAGAGCTTGCCTACCTGGTTTGGCAGGACTCCTCACCCTTCAGACACGCTCATATTTCACATGATTCGGACTTTGCATACAGCTGGACGCTGTGTTGATTGCGGGACCTGCAGCCGAGTTTGCCCCATGAATGTTGAACTACAAATACTCAACAAGAAGGCGGAGAAAGACGTGAAGGAACTCTACGGCTACGAAGTGGGGACCAATTTAGAAGAGCTACCCCCAATGGCAACCTTCAAAATTGACGATCCCCAGGAGTTCATAAAATAGACCCCGCTAGCAGCGAATAGAGAAAAAGGCTTCAGGTCTTATCCAAGGAGATAGATTGAAAGGAAAGGTAATCGGAAAAGAGCAATTAGCTGGATGGCTAGACAATCTGCGCGAAGAGTATGACGTATGGGCTCCGGTGAAAGGGAATGGATTAGTCTCATTTCATCCGATTAATTCGGCAAGTGAAATCTATTTTGGTTTTCTGAATACCAGAAAAACTCCCAAGGATCTATTCTTTCCCCAAAGTGAGGTACTATTTTCTTTTAGAAGAGGCGAAATGGAAAAAGATAGAGACACCCTCCTCGAGAAACCCAGAATTATCTTTGCTATTCGACCATGTGACGCTCAGAACTTGGCTCTGCTTGATAAGGTGTTCGACAGTGAAGATTACCAGGATCCGTATTATGTTGAGAGAAGGAAGGGAACCCTCCTCTTCGGTATGGCCTGCACTCATCCACAGACTACCTGCTTTTGTACCTCTATGAGAGCTGGTCCCTTTGAGAAGACCTGCTTGGACTTACTGATTGTGGATTTGGGGAATGATAGGTATTTTGTTGAGGCCGTAACCGAGCAGGGAAAAGATGCAATAGGCAAGAATAATCTCCTCGAAGATGCTGGGGAAAAAGATACAGAAAGGTTAGCCAAGACCAAAAAAGAGGCTGAGGAAAAGATTAAATCAAAGATAGTGATCGAAGGATTAGAAGAGAAGTTAGATAAAATCTTTGATTCCTCTCTGTGGGACCGTGTTCACCAAAGATGTCTTGGCTGCGCCATTTGTACCTATCTTTGCTCCACCTGTCACTGCTTTGCCCTTCTCGACGAGAAGGTTGATTCCGGAGGTCAGCGAATTCGGAGCTGGGACTCCTGTATGTTCCCGGGATTTACCTTGGAGGCCTCAGGACACAACCCCAGAATTTCAAACAAGGAAAGGATGAGGCAAAGAGTGATGCACAAATTCAACTACTTCGTGAAAAACTTTGGCCAGACAGCCTGCGTGGGATGTGGGCGATGTATTCGTAATTGTCCTGTGAACATAGACATAAGAGAGATTATCCAGGAAATAGACAATGAATGATCTTTACCGTCCTAAGCCGGTCACCATAAGAAAAATTGTGATCGAGAACGAAGCTAAGGATATCAAGACCTTTGAGTTGGTCTTCCTAGACAGAGAAGACAGAGAGAGATTCAAGTTCACCTGTGGTCAATTTGCCATGCTTTCCGTTCTGGAATCAGGGGAAAGTCCTATTGGAATTGCCTCATCTCCTCTCGACGATGAGTACTTACAGTTTACGGTGAAGCGATATCCCACCGGGGTGCTAACTACAGCTCTGCACAACCTGGAAGAGGGAACTCAAATTGGGGTGAGGGGACCGTATGGCAATTTCTACCCTTTAGAGGCCATGGAAGGCAAAAACGTCCTCATTGTGGGTGGGGGATTCGCTTTTACCACCTTAAGGTCAACTATCAGATACCTGCTTCATGAGAAGAACAGATCCCGATTTAAGGACATCACTGTACTCTATGGTGCCCGCAGTCCGGGCGAACTCATTTACAAATCTCAACTGAAGGAGTGGGAGGAAAGAGACGACATCAGTATGTACGTCACTGTGGACAAGGGAGACGAAAATTGGAAAGGCCGGGTTGGATTGGTACCAAACGTGCTAAAGGAGGTGGCGCCGAGCTCTAAGAATAGCATTGCTCTGGTCTGCGGGCCTCCTATCATGCTAAAGTACACCATGGTGCCGCTACTGGACCTGGGCTTCAGCCCCCAGACAATCGTCACTTCCCTGGAGCGTCGGATGAGCTGCGGAATTGGTAAATGTGGACGTTGCAATATTAGCAGCAGGTATGTTTGTAAGGATGGGCCGGTCTTTACCTACGCAGAGCTTCGGGAACTACCGGAGGGAGCTCTGTAGACTCAAGGAAAGGAGACTAAATTAAGAAAAAGGGGATGATGATCCGAAGGAATCCTCAAAGAGATGTTCGGACAATAAGGTGAAAAAGTCTAAGCAATGAATTATAGGTAATACTAATGAGAAAGAGGAATTTGAAATTTGTGGTGGGAGGAGCTATTGTGGCTGTGGCCATAATCTATCTGGTCTATAGCGGGATCCAGAAAACAGCTCTTTACTATCTCACGGTGAGTGAGTTTAGGAATAGAGGAGATGAAGCTTATGGAGAAGTGGTAAGGGTGAACGGAAAAGTATTAGACGGATCCATTCAGTGGAACTCTAAGGAGGGCGCACTCTATTTTACTATCATCGACCAGGAAAACATACTCCCCATAATCCACAGAGGAGTAGCTCCAGACACCTTCAGGGGTGGGGCCGAGGTAGTAGTTGAAGGAAGGTACACCCCAGAGGATATCTTTGAGGCTGATAAGATTATGGCTAAATGTCCTTCCAAGTACGAGGCCCAAAAAGATGCAGGATAAAAAGCGATCCGGTAAGTCAGAATGTATGGTAGAGGTAAAAGGCATAGGTAAATCTTTTGGGAACATCGTTGCTTTAGAAGGAATAGATTTAAGGGTGAAAAAAGGAGAATTTCTAACCATTATCGGTCCTAATGGAGCAGGAAAGACTACTCTCATCAAGATACTGTCTACTCTGATGAAACCGAGCTCTGGAGAGGGGAGGATAGCTGGGTTCGATCTGAGGGAAGAACAAGAGAGTCTGCGGAAAAACATTGGTATGCTGTCTCATCATACTTTTCTTTATGAGAACTTAACCGCTCATGAAAATCTCAAATTCTACGGCGGGCTCTACGAGGTTGAGAATATAGAAAAAGAGATCAAAAGAGTCATAGGAGAGGTGGGATTGGAGACTCGTCTTTATGATACGGTTCGCACTTTCTCTCGAGGAATGAAGCAGCGCCTTTCCATTGCCAGATCCATAATTCACGACCCTTCCCTCCTGCTCCTGGATGAGCCTTACACTGGATTAGACCAATGGTCAGAGAGAAGATTCAAGAATATCTTGAGGAGGTTTCACGAGGAGGGAAAGACCATAATTATGACTACCCATAACCTATCTTCTTCTCTTGAGCTTGGTGATAGAGTGATCATACTGAGTTCGGGAAAGATTTTACATGAGCAAGAAGTATCAAGGATAGACCTCGAGGAACTGGAAAGACTATATCCTGAATCTAGGCAAAGGTGAGGATATGAGGTTTCTCAGGAAAGTGTGGCTGATTATCTGGAAGGATCTTATGCTAGAGCTTCGAACCAAACAGATCCTTTCCTCAATGTTTGTCTTTACTCTCTTGGTGGTGGTCATATTTAATTTTGCCTTTCAAGGGGAGACGGCGGATGTCAAAAGATTATCTTCAGGTATCCTCTGGGTGGCTTTTACTTTCGCCGGGATCCTGGGTTTAAGTCGATCTTTTATTTTCGAGAAAGACGAGCATTGCCTTGAGGGTTTGTTGGTCTCACCTCTCAGTAGAGGATCAATCTATCTGGGTAAGATGCTAGCCAATTTTATCTTTATGGCCATAGTCCAGGCTTTCATCTTTCCTATTTTCGCGGTCTTTTTTGATTTTGATATTCTTTATCTCATTCCCAAATTAATTCCCATATTCTTGCTGAGTACGCTTGGCTTCGCTTCAGTGGGAACTATCCTCTCTGCTATTTCGGTTAACACCAAAACGAGAGAGGTAATGCTACCTATTCTGCTCTTTCCCGTGATGGTGCCGATAATAATTTCTGCGGTGAGATCCACAGCTCATATCTTAGACGGGGGATCTTTCATACAAATGGCCTCCTGGCTCAAACTCCTCATCGCCTTTGATGCCATTTTCCTGGTAGTCTCTTTTCTAAGCTTCGAATTCGTGGTGGAGGAATAGATATGAATCCAATCAAAAGAAGTTTGAATCTCGATGTAATCAGAAAAGCCACACAATTCGTTGTTGGAAACTCAAGAATCTTAATGAGAACAAATTGGCGGGATTTTCTAAAAATCAAGAGATGGAAAATCGTGCTTTCTATTGGGATTCCTGTCTTCATTGGAGTAGTAATTGTAGCGGGCTTGGAGATAACCACTTCGCCTGAGTTTTGTTCTAGCTGTCATAACATGAAACCCTATTATGAGAACTGGAAGACCTCATCTCATAATGAGGTTAACTGTATTAAGTGTCATGCTGATCCTGGAATAGGGTCTTATCTTAAAACAAAAGCCAATGGTCTGGTAGAGGTGGCAATATATCTTAGTGGTAATCTTCCCACCACCTATCAGACTGAAGTGAGTGATAAGAGCTGCTTAAGAGAGGGCTGTCACAGCCAGGAGGAACTGAGAGAGGAAAGACTAGACTTTAAGAAGGGTATCTCCTTTTCGCATGAGAAGCATCTTCAGACTCTTAGGGGTGAATTTAGACTCCGCTGCACCAGCTGTCACTCTCAGATAGTTCAGACTGAGCACATAAGTATAGGTGAGGGGACCTGTTTTACCTGTCATTTCAAAGGGGAAGAGCTGGGTGAGGATGTGGCTGAGT
>JAUWAK010000127.1 GCA_030602105.1 Candidatus Aerophobota bacterium
CGAAAAGAATTTCAAACAGTTTGAGAATGACCCGCTGTTCGGTTTGCGTGTAGGGTGGTATGAGTCCCCATCTCACTGGAAGACATTTAATCAGTTTTTTGCCAAATACTTAAGATCGCCTTATGAACGGCCTATCGCTTATCCGTACGACTCGGCAATCGTTGCCTCACCGGCTGATTCCGAGCCTCAGGGAACGTGGCCAATTGATGAAAAATCAAATATCCATGTAAGATCAAAGCTTGTGACTTATTACAATGTCAATGAACTGCTTGCTAAAGACAGTAAGTACAAAGACGCCTTTGCCAATGGTGTACTCACTCACACTTTTCTGGATGTATTTGACTACCACCGTTATCATTTCGCTGTTGGTGGAACCGTACTAGAAAAGAAAATCATACAGCAAAATGTCGCTTTGGAGGTGACGTGGAATGAAAAAGAAAGTAAATATGATCCAATCGATTCGACAGGATGGCAGTTTACTCAGACCCGTGGTTATGTAATCGTGGATACTGGAAAATATGGACTGGTGGCGCTTATACCCATGGGGATGGCCCAGGTGTCTTCTGTCAATTTTGAGCCTGGCGTCTTTGTGGGATCCATGCATAAAAAAGGCGACATGCTCGGTAATTTTTTGTTCGGCGGATCTGATTTCGTTATGCTTTTCCAGGAAAAGGCTGGTTTTAAAATCATGGTGCAGAAGGAAAATGATAAGGATGCCTATAAACACATTCTTATGGGTGTAAAGTACGGGGTAATGAACGGACAAAACTAAATAGTGTCCGCCCGATAATTTTTAACTGATTGATTTTTTTTCTTAACTTAGAAGCTTGGAGATTTGTACGTGACCTGCCCCCAGAGTTAGCATTCTAGTTGACTCTAACTTAACAAGTGGTACTATTAATGGGGGCGGGTCAGAACTGGGAGTCTTGAATCCCCAGAGGAATACGCCCCCCATGGCGCATGATCAAGAAACTGACGAAGACGAGATCCTTTGTGGTCAAGGATCCACGGTGGGTGAATCTAGTGGCAGGATAGGGCAGTGGTAGAGCCGGACCACCCCAGCTAAGATAACTGGGTAGTATGGGTCCCAAGAGGAATCGCAGAATTGGAGGGTGTATTGTGGAGTATCGCCGGTTGGGAGGACTCGATCGAGAAGTGAGTGTGATTGGATTGGGGACGGAGTACCTAGACCGAAGACCGAGGAATACGGTGATTTCGGTTGTTCACGAGGCCATTGAAAGAGGAGTCAACTACATTGACATACTCTTCACCTATTCAGACTACCTGGATAACCTTGGTGCCGCCCTGAAGGGGCAAAGGGATAAGGTGATCATTACAGGACACCTGGGGTCTGCAGAGAAAAACGGTAACTACCGAAAGACCCGGGACCTGAAGGAATGTGAAGACCTTTTCCTGGATATGCTCGCCCGATTGCGTACGGACTTTGTAGATATCGTCTTCCTCCAGTTCGTAGCTCGAGGGACCGACTACCAAAGGGTTATGGGTTCACAAGGATTACTGGAGCTGGCGCTTTGCCTCCAGCAGGAAGGGAAAGCGGGTATGATAGGACTCAGCGGACACGATATCTCCGTTGCTTTGAGGGTTGTAAGAGACGGTCGAATTGATATCCTCATGTTCCCCATTAATCTCACCGCAAACTCCCTGTTGAGGGAAAAAGACCTTCTCAATACCTGCCTGACCAATAGAATGGGTCTGGTAGCCATGAAACCTTTCGCCGGAGGGAGACTTCTCCAGTCATCGGGTTCAAGACCCATACGTCCGGTCCAATGTATTAGCTATGCTCTTTCACAGACAGGTGTCTCTACCGTCATACCCGGCGTTCAGAGTGTCCACGAACTGGAAGCCGCACTCCATTATCTCGACGCAACGGAGGAGGAAAAGGATTTCTCCTCGACGCTCGCAGACGTCCAGCAATACTCGAAAGGAGAATGCGTGTACTGCAATCACTGTCTTCCCTGTCCCGTCATCATCAATATCGGCGAGACGATTCGTATGGTGGATACCGCACGGCGGGGCATTTTGCTGGAACTCCAGACCAAGTACGACACCCTTCTGGCGAAGGCCTCGGCGTGTACCGAATGTGGTGCGTGCTCAGAGCGCTGTCCATTCGAAGTAGATGTGATCTCCAAGATGAAACGAGCAATTGAGTTGTTTGAGACGAAGAAATGAGCACTCAGTATCCCGTGCTAGCCCTGTAATGAACCAAACGCCGGGAGTGTCTCACCGAGTAGTTGCGGCACTATGTGGCAGGAAGAGCAGGCAAACATCCTCGCCACCATCGAGAAACACAAGGATGCTAACACCAACTACTATGCACAGGGAATTCACCTTTTGGAACTCGCCCAAAAGGCCTATTCATTGTATCTTCAGCAGACTCCTACGCGGAGACGTCGCCTCCTCAATTTCCTACTATCGAACTGTACCCTCGACGCCGGAAACCTAGATCCCACCTACAAAAAGCCCTTTGACCTGATGGCCAAAGGGCATAGTCGTTCTGACTGGCTCCCGGGCAGGCCTGGAACCAAATGTGCGACATAACCCAGCTTTGACCAAGAAACGATCTTTGTATATGTTGAGGTATCCGAAATCCGGGGCCACTGAAAAATACTAACTTGAGACAAAGGAGAAAGAGAATGAGCATACCCGCAAAAGTTGGATTGGTTATTTTAGTCATAATCGTCATCTTGCTAGTATCTTTTGCGATAAGCTATATTACGTTTGGGAGAAAAGTAGCGGGTGAAGTGGAGGAGCTTTTTAAGAAGATGAAGGAAACAAAACCAGAAGTAGTTACTGAGCGAGATTTGGAAGGACTGCCCCAGCCGGTTCAAAGGTACCTAAGATATACACAAATCATAGGAAAAGAGAAAGTAAGAGCTGTCTGGCTAAAACAAAAAGGGTTTATAAGAACAAAGGAAGATCAGGGTTGGATGTCTTTCAGCGCTAAGCAGTATTATAGAGCTGACTATCCTGCCTTCATTTGGTATGGAAGTGTGAAGCTCTTTTCCTTACCTCTAATGAGAGTAAGGGACAAATTCTATGAGGGCAAAGGGAATATGTTAATAAGACTACTACCTTTCATCACCGTTGCAGATACCACGGGAGATGAAATCGATCAAGGCACTTTAGTAAGATACCTGAATGAAATGATGTGGTTTCCAACTGCCTATTTAAATGACTATATCCAGTGGGAGCCAATCGATTCGGGCTCTGCCAAAGCAACGATTAGCTGGCAAGAGCTTTCGGCTTCGGCCCTCTTCTACTTTGATGATAAAGGTGCACTGACGAACTTTGTCGCTGAGCGATATATGACTGTTGATGATAGGTATTC
>JAUWAK010000095.1 GCA_030602105.1 Candidatus Aerophobota bacterium
TCACCTACTGAAGTTCTCACTAGATCCTGTCCATGGATAACACAACCCAAGGGTTCGGCTAGTACGGCTGTCTCGAAATCTAAATTATCAGGTACTGGCACATAGGAACGAGACCTCACGGCCATAGGGGGAATCAACATATACTCGGCAAATCCTCCAGGATAGGCAAAGCCTATAGAAAGATGGTTGGGGCACAAGTCCGGCGAGAACCCCCTTTTACAAATTCTACACTGTCCACAGGGGATGCTGGGTACTACTGCGAGCCGGTCCCCCTCTTGAACATCAGACGCATCCCTGCCGACCTGCACCACTGTTCCAACAATTTCGTGTCCCATTATCTGCGGAAGGCTCAGTTGCTTACGTCCTGTCCGAAAAGCCCGAATATCAGAGCCGCACAGGGCACTTACCTCTACCTTTATTAGAATGGATTGAGGGATGCATTTTGGAACCTTTACCTCTTCAACCTCAATTTTGCCTATCTCTTTGAGTATAGCTGCTTTCATATTATTCCCTGCTGCTTTTAATAGGAACACAGGCGTCTCTTAGACGGCGTATCGATTCTTCTCGTGATTTTCCAGTATCAAAGATTGCTGCTCCACCAATGATCACATTAGCTCCTGCACGACATACACTTTGCGCCGTTCTTTCATTCATTCCGCCATCTACCTCAATATCCAAATGCTGCTTTTTCCTGGTTGCCAAATTTCTAATTGCTTCAATCTTGTCTACTGTTCTGGCTAGGAAAACTTGTCCTCTGAATCCTGGATTTACCGCCATTACAACTACCATATCCAGATATTCAAGGATGTAATCAAGATGGCCCACGGGGGTGGCTGGGTTGATGGCCACTGAGGCCTTTATTCCCAATTGTTTGATTCGGTTAATTACTCGCACGATATTATTTGTGGATTCTACGTGTACAGTAATGATCGAAGCACCTACAGTTGAGAAAAGGTCAATAAATCTTTCCGGCTCCTCTACTACCAAATGAACTTCAACGGGTATGCGGGAGTGAGAACAAATGTAGTGGATGATTGTTGGGTTAAGGGCAAAATTTTGTACGAAATGTCCATCCATAACATCTGCGTGTAGAAGGTCAGCGCCAGCTCTTTCCAAAGCGGCAAGCTCCTTCTCCAGGTTCCCAAAGTCTGCACAAATAATGGAGGGTGCAATCTTGACCTTAGACATTGGTGTAGTGAAGTCTTTCATATTAACTCTGTCAATCTAGATAAGTTACCCAGAGGTAAACTCCATCAAGTTCAGAAGTATCTTCTCAGCTACGGGATCCTTACCCAAATTCTCCACCAGGTGTAATTCGGAAAGGACTACTTTCCCTTTGCCATAAGGAATCACCGCAAGGTCTGCTCCCCAGCCAAACTTCTTTTGGGTTCTCGTGCTATACCAAAAACATCCTGCTAAGATCTCACCCTTGAGAGCAGACACGCCATCCTGGCCAAGAGTCTCAGTAGCACATATATTACAGTATTCTTGGCCCAAGATGCAATCGCTAGGTAGACCTTTAAATATAGGATGCTTCTTGATATAGTGAAAGACACTAAAGATATAGGTGCCCCATCCTTTCTCCTTATCCAATAAGAAAGGTGGAGCCAAATGGGTGGAAGGACTACCCAGATACATGGCGACACTTCCCTTTGCTACGGCACGCTGTACATCCAGTAAAGTATCATAAATACCGAGGTAGGAGAGGTAATCCTTCACTGAGGAGATAACCACCTGTCCGGCCCGATCCTGGAACTTATTGAATTCACGATATTTGATTTCCTTCTTGTCAAGCCAAGGCCTTAGACTGTCCTCAGGGTCGACGAGGAGAATTTCTTGCGGTAAACGGACCTGAGGCTCGGACATAGCCACGAATTCAAAGGAGTTTTTGGCGAGGATATTTCCCCCTTTTTTGACTATGGCTGCTGCCTTATAGTTCCCCCCAATTCCCTTTAGATGTATCTTCTCGGTAAGAAGATAGCTTATACCTCGATCCACCACTATAGCTCCTTTTCTCCCGAATACTATCTTCTCATCCGGGGACTCAATTCTTATCTCATACCGACACTCGCCCTTTGAATCCTCATCGTTGACTATGGCCACCGTAAGGGTACAACCTTTCTCCAAGTAACTATTTCTCGGCTGGATGCGAAGAATCACCTGAAATGGCTGATTCACCTGTTCGAATGCCTCCATTGTCTTCTTCGGATTTCGCCAATAATCTAGCATTCCCAGGGTGTTCTCAAAGCTAGCATCAGCAAGATGAGTACAACAGTATCCGTCCAGATTGGGATTGGCACGCATGGCCTCCACTTGCAATTTATTGTTCACTGCCTGAATTTTTTGCGTAGCCTTACACAAGCCGGAGACATCTTCAAATGCCTGGCTCAGATTATATTTTTTGAAATTCGCCTCTAGTGAACCCAACATTTCCTGTAGATGCTTGTAGTCTTGCAAGTTTTGGTCGTTTTCTTCATCGAAATTGCTAACTACGGTGGGCAAGTCTTCTATACCACCGGCACCGAACTCCGATACGAAAACTAAGTCATCCGGCTTTCCCAGCTTAAGAAAATGGTCATAGACCTGCTCATTTGTAGGGGTTAGATAACTGTGTACGTCATTGTACAAAATGGGATTATAACTTCCTGGAGGATAAATATTAGTTCCCCGAATTAACCAAGCAGGATAGATTCCCCCCGAATCGTCAACGATCACTCGAGTAGGATCGAGTTGACGAGCTAACTCACAGAGCTTTGGCTTTAATTTCCTTTCCCTTATGGCCTCGGAATCCCAACTACCCCTCTCATTGAATATCCCCCACATTACTACTGACGGATGATTCCTGTCCCGCTCAATTAGTTCCCTTACCTCACTTTTACAGCGGGCCTCCAGGAACTCGGAGTCCTCTATCCAACCCATGGGAGGCTCCTCGTAGAGCATGATCCCTAACTCATCTGCTAGCTCAAGCGTAATGGGAGGAGCGGGCTTAATATGCAACCTCATCAGGTTAAAATTTGCCTTCTTGGCCAGTTGAATTTCTCTTTCTGCCATTTCCCGGTTCAGGGGATGCGTCAGCGTCCGAGGATAAAGAGGCTGCTGCAAAATTCCCTTCAAAATGATTCTTTCTCCGTTAAGGTAAAAATGCGAGTCATGGACAGTAAAACTTCGCATACCAAAAGTTACATTGTACCTCTCCCATACCTCTTTATCATCTTTCAGTAATGTCCTCCAAAGATAAAGATTCGGATTATGGGGGGACCACAATGCTACCTCATCGATCTTTATCTTCACTTTAATCGGATTTGCCCCTGGCTGGAGTCTCAGCTTCCTTTGCTTACTTCCCACTATCTTTTCCGGGGCCTTCTTAGGCGATACTAAGAACTCCGCCTCACACATTATTTCATTCCCGCTGCTATTCCATATCTCAATCCTGGCGGTGGCGGAGTCATCTTCTAACTGGGGCATGACAAAGCAATCCTTAACCCAAACTTTATTCACCACTAGGAGTTCAACCGACTGCCAGATACCGCCAAAGGTATAGTACCACGTCTCCTTTGAACAGGGACATTCCTCCAGTTGGAAGTTTTCCAGTCTCTTACCCTTTGGAGGATGGAGGATCCGAACTACTAACCTATTAGGCCTACCGAACTGAACGTCATCCGAGATATCAAATTCAAAAGGAGTATATCCTCCTTCGTGTGAACCAACAAATCTCCCGTTTACCCATACCTCACTAAAATAATTCGCTGCCCCGAACTTTAACCTGACGACCTTTCCCTTCCAGGATTCCTCTACTTTAAACTCCCTCTCATACCAGGCTACCCGATCGTATCCTGGCCTCACCGAATCCCAACAACCTGGCACTTTCACCTCGATTACACCACCAGCCTCCCCAATTCCTCTTTCCGACCAGCCCCGAGATTTACCTATATTTTCAGGATCTATCACAAAATACCAAAGACCATCCAGCGAAACTCTTTTAGCATCACTCATCTATATACCTCCCTCTAGCCTTATTTTTAGCTTTTCCTTGTCAAGAATCTAACTTCACTTCCCAGTAGTTCTTTATCGCTTTTTGCGCTGATTTTCCTTCATAAAGAACAGCATAAAGCTGCCTAAATAAGGGAAGGTCTTTTTTTATGATTAATTTTGACCTTTTCTCAAGTTCTTTTGCTAATCTGTATATGCCTTTGGTAGCAGGATATCCTTCAATAGTTTGGTCTTTTATCTCTTCCATGGCTTCCTTGACTGTCGTACCTCTGCCCAGAAGTTTTCCTAAAAATCCGTTTCGACCTCCCTGCACGGTAACGTACAGATCCCCTATCCCAGCCGGTCCCATTATAGTTTCCAGTTCCCCTCCCTGAGGTACAATGAGTTTAGCCATCTCCATAATTGCCTGAGCTACAAATGCAGATTTAGTATTATCCATACTCTTTTTTAATCTTTCAGATAGCCCCTGAGGCATTCCGACAGCAATAGCATAGGAGTTCTTCATGGCAGCGCA
>JAUWAK010000013.1 GCA_030602105.1 Candidatus Aerophobota bacterium
ATTAACTGGCGCGCCTGGCAGGATTCGAACCCGCGACCCGCGGTTTAGGAAACCGCTGCTCTATCCTACTGAGCTACAGGCGCGTTTTGTCGTATCCGTCAACAATGAAGTTAAGACCCCGGAGGGTAAGCTCGGGATTTACCTCATCAATCTCATCCCATTCTCTGGCCAGCAAGGTCCCCAGTCCTCCTGTGGCAATGACCGAAACCTGTTTTCCCAGTTTCTTCTTGATTTCCCTCACTATCCTCATAGTCCCTCCCAGAGAATAGTAGAAATTCCCTGAGATCAGGGCTTCTTTGGTGTTTTTGCCGATCACCGAGGCAGGTCTCTTAAGTTCTACCACGAACAGCGCTTCCGTTTTCTCGGCCAGGGCCTCCAGAGAAGATCTTACCCCTGGAGCAATAGTTCCACCCACATATTCTCCGGCCTCTGAGATAACATCAAAGGTAGTGGCTGTTCCAAAGTCCACAACTATGGCTGGAAGTTTGTATAATTGGACACAAGCAGCAACATTGGCTATTCTGTCTGCTCCTACTTCGCCAGGATTGTCAAGGAGAATAGGAATTCCAACTTTCTGAGCTTGCACCTCAAAAGGGGTTACGCCAAAGTATTTGATCACCGCTTCCGCCAGGGGGGCAAAGGTAGACGAGACTACGGAAGAGATAATGGCTTTTTCTATTCGGGCGGACCTCTGATATTCTCTTGCCCAACGAGAAAGAAGGATTCCCCACTCATCTATCTCTTTCCTGGGTCGAGTGGCAAACTCACCCTTAAAGAGAAGCTCGGACCCACGGAATAGTCCAGCTTTGACCAGGCTGTTACCTATATCCAGAGCTAACTTCATTTTCCTGCCTTGCTCTCTCAAAGCCTCAGATATCCTTCCTCAGGTGTTATTCTTGTCTGGATTCCGCTCTCCAGCCTCAAGATGAGGTTCCCTTCCTCGTCAAGATCCTGGGCGAGCCCCTTGATTTCCCCCTGCCTCATCTGAACTGTAACCTGCTTTCCCAGTAATGATGAGAGAAGCCGGGCCCTCTCTAAAATGGAAGAAAAATCCCGTTGAGAGATTATATATAATTCTTCCATTTCTTCCAAAAGAATCTGAAGGAAAGCCTCCCTTTCCACCGTGTGTCCTGACTCTTTCCTAAGAGAGGTAGCGGTATGGCAAAGAGACGGGGGGAACTCCTCTATATTCAAGTTCACGCCTATCCCCATCACCACAAAAATGGCTTTGTCCTTTTTGCATTTCGCCCTGCAAAGAACACCACCCACCTTCCTATCTCCTATGACAGTATCATTGGGCCAGCGAATTTGAGAGGAAAGAGTGGGAAACAGCTTCCCGCAAGTTATGGCAATTCCCAGCGCTCCCAGTAGGTTCAAAGCGGGGACCTGAGAGGAAAGAATCTTTTGAGGATACAGGATAAGAGAAAACCAGAGGCCCCCGGGTGGGGAAAACCAATAATGATTCCCTCGCCCCTTTCCCCGAGTCTGCTCTTCGGCCACTACAACTTCTCCTTCCTCTCCTCCTTCAAGAGCAATTTTGTACGCAATATCGTTAGTGGATGCTGCCCTGGAATAGTGATGGATCCTGTGACCAAAAGTTCTAGTTCTCAAAGTATCAGACATGATGATTTTCCCGAGAGGGCTTCGTGCCGTCGAATATCTTCTCCGTTCTCATCCTATCCGCCTCTAGTCTTCTTGAAAGCTCCCTTGGGGAAGTGAACTCCGCAACTGATCGGATCCTGCTGGCCAGTTCTATCTTGATCGTATGTCCATAAATATGTCCGCCAAACTTAAGAATATGAACCTCCACTCCAAAGGAGGAATCCTCGAAGGTGGGTTTAGCCCCCACATTTATCATTCCTTTGTAAAATCTCCCTTTGAGATTGACTCTTCCCGCATACACCCCTGAAGGAGGCAGAAGCTTCTTGGGATCCGACTCCAGGTTTGCCGTAGGATAACCCAGAAGACGGCCCCTTTTCTTTCCTCCTATTACCTTTCCTATGATGGTGGGATATCGCCCCAGACCCTGGGTAGCTTTCTCTATTTCTCCTCTCTCGATCCATTGACGAACTAGAGAACTTGATAGTTTCTCTCCTTGCACTTTCAAAAGAGGAACTATCCGGAGTCTAAATCTGAATCTATTCTGATTCTCCTGCAGCCACTGTATGTTTCCTTGCCGCTCGTGCCCAAAAACAAAGTTCTCTCCCACAATAAGCTCATCTAGCTCCAAGCTCCTAAGGAGCTTCCCCAGAAAGGCCTCGGGAGAAAGAGAGGCCAGATGAGTGGTGAATCGAAGCACTAACACCAGATCCAGACCGAGCCCTTTCAAAATTTCTTCTTTTTCCTCCCAGGTGGTGAGTAGAGACAGGACCCGGCCACGGAAGAACTCGGAAGGATGGGGGCGGAAAGTAACTAAGCAGCTCCTCATTCCCCGTCTCTTGGCTTCCTGGACAACCTCCTTGATAATTTTCTGGTGCCCTCTGTGGATTCCATCGTAGAAACCCACTGTCAGAACAACCTTTCCATATCCTATCTTTCGAGGAAAGCCCTGTTTGACTTCCATCTTAAATCAATACTCTCAAATATTTGAACCCTACTTCATCTTTGGAAAAATGAGATGCTTTTTGAAGGCTAATGGCCACAGCAAGAAGTCTTCCGTCTGCAGCACATAGACGAACCCTATCTCCTTTATCCAGGTCCGGCGGTAATGAGGCCAGATGCGTAATATAAAGAGGTCTACCCCAGCCAACCACCCTCTCAGCCCCTTTCTTTACCTTGACCAAAGGAAAGTGCGGCAAGACATCCCCCAAAGCCATAAGGACACTGTCGGCTCCCTTCTCTGCCACAGTTTTTTCTAAATCCTGAAGTGTTTGTGCCCTGCTCAAGGAAAACGGGCCAATACGAGTTCGCTGAAGAGAAGCTTGATAGGCTCCGTATCCACAATCTTTTCCCACATCAGCGCAGAGGCACCTCACATAAGTCCCTTTTGAACAGTGAGTTTTGAATTTTGCCTGAGGATGACGGGCCGGAGTAAAATCCAAGAGGGTTAGCTCGTAAATTTCTACCTGTCGCGGGGGGGGAGTAGCCTGGCGTCCCTCTCTAGCTAGCTTATACAGGCGCTCACCCTTCCAGTGAACCGCCGAAAAGGCAGGAGGCGTCTGAGCGATCTTTCCTCTAAAAATGGCAAATAAATCCTCTACCTCGCTTCTTTTCAGAGCTGAGGCGTCTTTCTCCTCCAGGATCTCACCTTCTTCGTCCAGACTGGAAGTGGTAACTCCAAAGATCATCACCCCCTGGTATTCCTTATCGAGACCCTGCAGGAATGGAGTAAGCCGGGTGGCCTTCCCCACGCATACTAGGAGTAGTCCAGTGGCTGATGGATCCAGGGTTCCCGTATGGCCCACCTTCCTGGTATTGAGAATTCTTCTCACCCTGTCCACCACATCATGAGAAGTCATTCCCTTTGGTTTGTCTACGAGCAGTAGTCCATCCATCTTCTCTAGATTATCTCTATTTTTGAGTCAATAAGGGTAATATCCCTGTGCCTTTTCACAAAGTCCACAATTCTGTTTAGTACGCTCTGGGCAAACCTCACCTCTGTGGTGAGGAACGCTACCCCCAGCTGAGACCTCTGCCACAGATCCTGGTAGTTGATCTCCGAAATGGAAACATTAAAGCTGCTTCTTATTCTAGTCGTCAAACTCTTGATAATGCGCCGCTTATCCTTTAAGGAATTGCTGGACCCTACCCGAACGTCTAGTGATAGAATTCCGATAATCATCTCTATTCAGAATGCCTAATACGAAAAAGCTCAATTCAAAAACGGGCTAAAGGAATTTTGGGGAAGGAAAGCGATGAAAGACTGGGCGGTCTTTCGAACTGAATATCACAATAAAAGGCATGCTGAGCTAACTGACTTTTCTTTCTTCGTAGATATGAATAGCATCTCCTTTTTCTATCTCATTAAGTCCCTCTATATTTACCCCACACTCCAGTCCCACGCTTACTTCGGATACATCCCTCTCGAACCTCCTAAGACTAGAAATGGTTCCCTCGCCTAAAATCTCATCTCCTCGAAGGACCCTTGCTTTGCTTCCCCGAACCACCTTCCCTTCAGTAACATAGGAGCCAGCAATCACACCGCTCTTGGGAATTCTGAAGGTGTCCCGTACTTCAGCCTTTCCAATGATGACTTCCTCATACTTGGGCTCCACCAGGGCCTCTTGGGCCTTCTTGATATCATCCATAATCTCGTAGATCACCCTATATTGTCTCACTTCCACATTCTCTTCCTTTGCCAAATTCCTATTTTCCCCGGTTATCTCTGCATTGAAACCGATTACTATACCATTGGAGGCGGAGGCCAAAAGTATGTCTGATTTATTGATCTCTCCGATTCCCCCATGAGTAATATTTATTCCGACGTTCTCGCTGCCCAGGTTCTTCAAAACGTCTCCCAGAGCCTCCAGAGAACCCTGGGTATCGGTCTTAATAATGACGTTGAGAGTCTTGGTCTCCTCTTCTTTCTCTTGATAAAGAGTCTCCAGAGTAACCTGTTCTCTTTTCCAAAGATTCTTCTTTCTCTTTTCCTCCAGAGCCTGCTGTGCTAACCGACGGGCTTCTTTTTCATCTTTTACCTTTCTAAATATGTCACCGGGACGCCCAACATCAGAGAGTCCCAAAACCTTTACTGATGTGGAAAGGCCCGCTTCCTTTAGCCTTTCTCCTTTCCAATTAGTCATCGCCTTTACCTTCCCACAGATGTGGTCTCCAACCAGCATATCTCCAATTCTCAAAGTTCCTTCCCGTACCAGCAAAGTGCAGCACGGACCCTTCTGCCTGTCCATCTCCCCTTCTATGACTACCCCCTGGAAATCACCCTCCGGATTCTCTCCCAGCTCCAGCATCTCGGCCTCCAGAAGAATCATCTCCAGAAAATGATCCAGACCTTCACCGGTTACGGCTGAGACCTCCACGCATATGGTCTCGCCTCCCCATTCCTCACAGGACACGCCGAGCTTTGCCAGTTGCTGCTTGACGCGATCTGAATCCGCCCCATCCAGATCAATCTTATTGATAGCCACCACGATAGGTACCTTGGCTGCCCGCGCGTGGTCGATTGCCTCAATGGTTTGGGGCATAACACCATCATCACCGGCAACCACAAGAACAGCGATGTCGGTGACTCTAGCGCCATGCGCTCGCATGGCAGTAAAAGCTTCGTGGCCCGGGGTGTCAATGAAGATTATTCTCTTATTCTGAAACATAACTTCTGAGGCTCCGATAGACTGGGTAATACCCCCCACCTCCCGCTCGGCCACACGAGTTTTGCGGACGGCGTCCAGCAGGGAGGTCTTGCCGTGATCTACATGTCCTAAGAAAGTCACCACCGGATCCCGAGACACCTTTTTTCTTTTCCTGGGCGCCCGTTTCCTCTTAGCCACTAACTTCTGTTCTATCTTTCGCACCTCCTGAGAAGACAGACTTCCCAGAGGACCCTTCACCTCAATTCCTATTTTGGAAACAAGGTCTGCAAGGTCCTTAGTGGACATCTTTAGTTTTTTGGCTAGCTGGTAAACTCGCATCTTTTCCATCCAGGTCTAGTCAGTCATTTCTTTAGCTTTGTTGAAAATCCTCTGGGCTGTCTTGGGTCCGATCCCGGGGACTTTCAACAGACCCTCGGCTCCCTCTCTTACAATATCCTTTGCCGTTAAGAATCCGCACTCATTGAGGGACTTCACGGTTTTCTCTCCCACTCCGGGTAGATCCTTAAGAAAAATAGCCTCCTCCTTAATCTGCCCCACCGATCTAATATCAATCTGCCAACCAGTGAGTTTGGCTGCTAGTTTCACATTCTCCCCGCCACTGCCAATAGCCAGAGAAAGTTGGTCATCTGCCACAATAACCTTTGCTCTTCGCGAGGTCTCATCCAGCTTCACCTGCAATACTTCGGCTGGTTTGAGAGAATTTCGTACAAACATGGCTGGGTCCTCACTGTGCCTTATTATGTCTACTCTTTCACCCTCGAGTTCAATTAGGATGGCTTTGATACGCGAACCCCGAACACCTACACAGGCCCCCACTGGGTCTACCTTCTCTTCTTTTGATTCCACGACCACCTTGGCTCTTCGACCAGCGTCCCGTTTTATCTCTCTTACCTTGACGATCCCCTCACCAACCTCTGGCACTTCGAGTTCGAAGAGCTTCTCGAGGAAGCTGGGATGAGTTTGGGAAAGGATAATGCGAGGACCCTTGGGCTCTCTGGTTACCCTAAGGATATAAGCCCTGACCCTCTCTCCCTGACGGTATCTTCTATTGGCTAATTGCTCCCTCTCTGGCAGGATGCCTTCGGTTCTACCCAAATCGATGAGAACAAAATGGTCAGCTCGATACCTCACCGTTCCGCTAACCATCTCGCCTTCTTTCTTCTTAAACTCCTCGTAAATCATGTCTTTTTCTACCTCAACAATCTGCTGCATCATGACATATTTGCCCGTGCTAGCAGCAATTCTTGAGAACTGGACAGGGTCGATCTCAACTTCCACCTGATCCCCCAGGGAAAGCTTTTTGTCGATTCTCCTTGCTTCTTCCAAAGAGATCTCCCTTGCAGGGTTCTCTATCTTCTTTACAATCTCTTTGGTTACCATTACCTGAATTCTTCCCTGGGCTTCGTCCACAACAACCCTAAGATCGAGAGCAGGCTGATTGTATTTTTTCTTATAAGCAGAGCTCAAAGCTTCCTTTACACTCTCCAGCAAGGTATCCACAGAGAGTCCCCTTTCTCTGCCGATCCTGTCCAGTAGAAAGAAAAATTCACTATCTTGCATCCTCAAGCAGCTCCTTCAGGCCTTGAGAGACTTTGTTCTTGGTCATCTTCTTAATTGTTCCCTCCCGCCTGAGCTTTATCTCTATCTTGCCCTCCTCCAGGAAGGTATCTCCTACGATTATTTTGAAGGGAATACCAATAAGATCAGCATCGTTAAACTTTACCCCAGCACTCACGTTCCTATCATCCCACAGTACCTGGGCTCCCGCCTCTTTGAGGTGATAGTAAAGCTCCCTGGATGGGGCAAAGGTTCTCTCAGTTGTAGGTATAATGACGGCGTGAAACGGGGCAATTTCCTTTGGCCAAATTATGCCAGCCTCGTCGTGGTTTTGCTCGATAACTGCCGCGGGAAGCCTGCTAACTCCGATACCATAGCAACCCGTGACAAAGTACCTCTCCTTGCCCACTTCGTCCAAGAAAGTCACATCCAAGCTCCGAGAGTAGCTTTCACCAAGATAGAAAAGATGACCAACTTCAATTCCTCGCCGGAAGCTAAGAACATGACCGCAGTTAGCACAACCGTCCCCCATGATTGGATAACCGATGTCGCCTACTTTTGTAGCCTGGAAATCCCTGTCAGGATTGACATTCACCAGATGAGTGTCCTTCTTGTTCGCTCCCGCCACAAAATTCCTGCCTCGCATCACTCCCCCATCGGCTATGACCTGATATCCATCAAGACCCACTGGTCCTGCAAATCCCACTTCTACTCCGACCTTCTCCTTCACCAGATCATGAGAGGCAAGCTGGAGTGTCCCCACTTTCAGAACAGATTTTAGCTTCGACTCATTGATTGGACGATTACCTCGAATCAAGGCCATTATTAGGCCCTTCTCCGTCTGATAAAACAGCGATTTCAAGACATCTCTCGGATGCGATCCCAAAAACCGGCTTACCTCTTCAACACTTCGAGTACCCGGAGTTGGAACCTGTCGCATCTCTTTGACAGAATTATTTCCCTCCTTTTCTATCTTGAATACCGCTCTTTCCAGGTTGGCTGCATAACCGCAAGTGCTGCACTCTATCAGTTTATCTTCCCCGGATGGGGATATGGCGATAAACTCCTCGGATCTCTTGCCGCCTATGGGACCAGTATCGGCTTCAACTACCTTACAATCAAGACCGCACCGGGAAAAGATCTTCCCATAGGCCCCTCTCATCTGTTGGTAGTTGCCATTTTCCTCCTCCTCACTTCGGCAAAAACTATATGCATCTTTCATCAAGAACTCTCGGGTTCGGATCACTCCACCCCGGGATCTCAGCTCATCCCTGAACTTCGTTTGAATTTGATAGAGCGTAACCGGAAGCCTCTTGTAAGAGTTTATTTCTGCTCCCACCAGCTGGGTGACTACCTCCTCATGGGTTGGTCCTATCACAAATTCCCCTTTCTTTCGGTCCCGGAATCTAAGAAGCTCCTCCCCGTAGCTTTCCCATCTTCCACTTCTTTTCCACAGAGACGCCGGCTGAACAGAGGGAAGAAGTACCTGTTGGGCTCCAATTCCATCCATCTCCTCCTCTATTATGGTGCTGATTCTGGCCAGGACTCTATATCCCAGGGGGAGGTAAGAGTAGATACCTGCAGCAAGTTGCCTCACCAGACCGGCCCTCAGCATGAGTTTATGGGATACACTCTGCCCTTCCCTGGGGGTCTGTTTGGACGTAGACATGAAATATTGAGAAAGTCTCACCTTAGGCTTCCCTCACCTTCTACCTAATAAACTCTAAGGGTGAAAGACCGAAATCTTCCACCCTCTATACTATAGCCCATGGATGAATAATGTCAAGAACATCTCGGGATTGTTCCCCGCCGTCGCAACATATCAGCTTTGAATTATTTCTGCTCATCTTCTCGTCTCGGGAAAGACTTGAAACTCGTCGCTTGGCTCCTCACACACAAGTCTTTCTTTGTCCTCAACAAGAAGATTCCTTAAGGTGGCTTCTATAATGCTCCTTTGGGGAAAATCCCTCGGCACGGGTATAACTCAAAACAGGTCGAGCTGCTTTTCTTTTTTCTCCTCATGCAATATGCTCACTTTCCCATAGACTCCGTCATAGCCACATTCTATATTCACCCTCTCTTCTCTCACTCTCATAATTGCTTCATTGATTTCCGGAGAAACTGAGGTGGAAAGTTCCTCACGAGACGCCTCCAGAAGTACCCTGAATTCTCCTCCCAGTCTCTCGACTATAGCCCTGTATTTATCCTCTACCCCCTTGGAATCCCTACCCTGATTCATGACTTCCGCAATGATCTCGGCCAAGGGAACGACCCTCTTAAAAGGAATACTTCCCTCGGAAATAAATCCTTCCTCCCTATCTGCCAGGTTCTCTACCCTGTGCATTACTCCGATGGTTAATCTCTTACCACATTTTGGGCAGATGTCTTTGTGCTTCCGGCTCTCACTGGGAGAAAAGGAAATGCCACATTGGCGATGACCATCATAGTGATATTTTCCTTCCTGGGGGAAAAACTCAATGGTATAAAGAAACTTCTTTCTATCCTGCCCCTCAAGAACTTTCTTGATTTCGTCGAAAGTCAAGGGTTCGGAAAAGACATTGGCTTCCCTGCCCAGTCGAGATGGAGAATGAGCGTCTGAATTGGAAATAAGCGTGAATTTGTCCAGACTGGAAACTCGCCAGTTCATTTCCGGGTCGCTGCTCAGGCCTGTTTCCAGGGCGCAGATGTACCTGGTGTAGCTGCCAAAGCACTCCTCGAGGGAATCAAATCCCGAATTGGCTCCAAACAAGGAAAACCAGGGGGTCCAGATATGAGCCGGAACAACAAAAGCATCTTCACTCACCTTTAGAACAATCTCCACCAATTCCGACGCTGAAAGCTTCAGTATAGGGCGTCCGTCGGAATAAAGTTCCCCAAATTTTCCCAATTCCCGGTTCAGCTTTTCAACAACTGCAAAATCCGGAACGAATATCATGTTATGTATTCTTCGTCCTCTTCCCCCTTTATAGAAGATATTGTTCACCTCGGTGGTAAGAACGAACAGAGTATCCCCAAACCTATGAAGACCACCTTCCTCGGGAATAAGGGAAGCCTTAAGATCCTGGAGCCAAAGAGGGTGAGTGAAATCTCCTGTCCCTATCAAATCGATCCCTTTTAGCTTGGCCATTTCGGCCAAGTGCGGTATATCCATAGTCTTTGAGGTCGCCCGGCTATATTTGGAATGAATGTGGAAGTCAGCCACGAAACTCATCTTTACACCTTGATCACGTACAAAGGCAGGAGTTTAGCTATTTATTTCTCCCAGATCGAGTTTTTAAGACCTGCAGCTTTTTCTCTTTTTTCCAGCTTATCTATGAGCACGGGAAGGAATCTGTGAAGGTCAGCGACAATGCCGTAGGTGGCAATGTCAAATATAGGAGCACCAGGATCTTTATTTATGGCCACAATTATCTCAGAGCCTCTCATTCCTGCCTGGTGCTGAATAGCTCCCGAAATACCGCAGGCCACATATAGTTTTGGCTGAACGGTCTTTCCTGTTTGCCCCACCTGATGGTAAGAGGGAATCCATTCGGCGTCCACCACGGCTCGGGAAGCTCCCACCGCTCCCCCCAGCAGATCAGCCAATCTCCGGATGAGGGAAAAATTCTCGGGCTTGCCTAACCCACGGCCACCCGAGACAATTATTTCCGCTTCCTGCAGGTCAGCCACGTTCTTCTCTTCTCTAATAAGGTCGAGAATCTTCACCATCGGACCTTGAGAAGCAAGATCAGGCTTAATCTTTATGACCCTCATCTGATTTTTTCCATCAGGTTCTGCTCTTTTCATCACCTTGGGTCTGACCGTAGCCATTTGAGGACGATGACGGGGTGAAATTATGGTGGCCAGTATGTTACCTCCCAGGGCGGGACGGGTCTGAAGCAGGTTTCTTTCCTCCGGCTCAATTGCTAGGCCGGTACAATCCGCTGTAAGGCCGGTCTTTAGTCTTGCTGCTACCCGGGGCGCCAGATCTCTTCCCAGACTGGTGGCTCCCAGAAGAATGATCTCTGGGCACTCAGCCCTCACCAGATCAACCAGGGCCTGGGCATAAAGGTCCGTGCAATAATGCTCCAGCAGAGGATCCTGGACCAAATAGAGCTTGTCTACACTGTAGCGAGCCAGCTCCCTCGCCTTTTCCTCTATTTTCCAGCCCAGAAGAACTAAAGAAAGCTCTTCTTCAAGATCTTCGGCCAGTTTTCTTCCCTCCCCAAGGAGCTCATAAGTCACTGGCATTATCTCTCTTTGGCGTTGTTCGGCGAAAACCCAAACACCCCTATAAGAAGATACATCGACCCTCTTTTCCTCTTTTTCCAGAACCAGAGCCTCCTCTGGACAGACATCCACACAGGCTCCGCAGAAGTTGCAGGCGGCGAGAATTCTCACCTTCCCGTCCTTCAGCTCCAGGGCAGAAAATGAACAGCTGGAGATACACTCTCCGCAGCCATTACACTTCTCCAGGTCCACGCGCATCTCAGCCATAAATGTACCTCTTCACCTAAAAAACTTCTCTTTCCCTAAGTTTCTCTATTAGTCTATCAGCCACCTCAGGCATCTCACCTGCAAGAACCTCCCCCTTGGGGGGAGCCTCAGGAGTAAAGATTTTGATAACCCAGGTTGGGGATCCTTCCAGCCCTATCCTCTTTCGGTCCAGGGTAAGATCATCAGCACTCCAAACTAAGACCTCTTTTTTTTTGGCACTCAAAAGGCCCTTCAGGGAAGGATAGCGGGGTATGTTGATCTCTTTGGTCACCGTGACCAGACATGGCAGAGTAGATTCCACCTTCTCAAAGGCATCCTCCAGGGCTCTCTCGGCTCTTATTTTATTCCCGTTGATTTCTATTTTTCGAGCATAGGTAATCTGAGGAATGCGGAGCCATTCAGCGAGTCCTGGTCCAACCTGAGCTGTATCTCCATCAATAGCTTGCTTTCCTAAAATGAGCAGACTAAAGCTCCCTATTTTTTTGATGCCCATGGCCAACGTATAGGAAGTAGCCAGGGTGTCTGAGCCAGCAAGGGAGGAATCTGAGATAAGAACAGCCTGATCTGCTCCCATGGCTAAAGCTTTTCTCAGTGCTTCCTCTGCCTGAGGAGGTCCCATAGAAATCACTGTTACCCGACCCCCTTTTGCATCTCTTAACCTCAGGGCTTCTTCAATAGCGTTCTCATCAAAAGGATTTATTATCCCTTTGGCACTTTCTCGAACCAGGGTGTTGGTCTCACGATTTACCCTGATATGAGGCAACTCCTCCGTATCCGGAACCTGTTTAATACAAACAACGATATCCATAGTGGGTCTCTCTGGCTGTGAGTTCATCTTTCTTTGAGGATGAGGTTAGCAATGATACCTCGTTGAATCTCTGAAGTTCCCTCAATAATTTCGAAAAGCTTGGCTTCTCTCATATAACGCTCCACCGGGTAGTCCTTCATATAACCGTATCCTCCAAATACCTGCACAGCTTTGGTGGTTACCTCCATGGCCACTTCCGAAGCGTAAAGTTTTCCCATAGAGGCTAGCTGCTCAAAGGCTTCTCCTCTGTCCAGGTGCCACGCAGCCCGATAGAGAAGGTATTTAGCTGCCTCTATCTTGGTGGCCATATCTGCCAGCATATGCTGCACAGCCTGAAAACTGGAGATGGGTCTGCCGAATTGAACCCTTTCTTTAGCATATGCTCTGGCCTTCTCAAATGCAGCCTCCGCTATCCCCAGCGCTCCGATGCCTACACCGATTCTTCCAGCAGCGAAGGTCCCCATTGCGACTTTGAAACCTCTCCTCTCTTTCAACAAAACACTGCTAGTAGGAACTCTACAATCATTGAAGATGAGCTCCACGTTGGGAAGGGCACTCAATCCCATCTTTTCAAAATGTTGCCCAAAACTGAATCCTTCGGTACCTTTTTCCAACAGAAAAGCGGTCAGACCTCGAGGTCCAGATTTCTTATCTGTACTGGCGATCACTATGTAAATATCTGCCACTTCTCCATTGGTGATAAAGATTTTGGTGCCGTTCAGAACAAAATGACCGTTTTCCTTCCTGGCTGTGGTTTGAACATTACCCGCATCCGAACCGGCTTCCGGCTCAGTCAAAGCGAAGGCACCTAGAGACTGGCCACTGGCAAGGGGAGGGAGGAATTTTTTCTTTTGTTCTTCGGTTCCATATTCTTCCAGAGGATAACTACAAAGAAGATTGGCCCCAAAAATCAAACCTGTGGTCGCACAGGCCTTGGAGATTCTCTCAGCAATCAGGGTCCAGGTTGCATAGTCCATCCCCAATCCCCCAAACTCTTTAGGGATGGTGATACCAAACAGGTCAAGCTCGGCCAGTTTCTTCACGTTTTCACTGGGAAATTCCCCCGTTTCGGAGATTTCATCCGCCCTGGGAGCAAACTCCTTCTCACACACTTCATCAAGCATTTCCAAGATCATCCTTTGGTCGCTAGATAAGGTAAAATCCATCATAACCTCCTTCCTTGAATCCCTCGACCAGCCTGAGATTGGGAGTCAATATATTTGTTTTCATTGCATTTGTCAAGAATTGCTCAGGACTTTTGGATAGTGGGAACGAGAAGCTCAAGGCCTCTACTGGAGGGTTTTCCTCAGCGGCCACCTGGAGTGGTAGTGACACAGGGCTACGGCCAGAGCATCGGCAGCATCGTCTGAGGGAAGCTCTGGTAGCTGAAAAAGCTCCCTGACCCTGTATTGCATCTGGCTCTTGGTGGCTCTTCCGTATCCTGTGATGGTTTGTTTCACCTGCAGGGGAGCGTAGCAGAATACCTTTGCTCCGTTCGAGGAGGCTGCTACCATTATGACTCCCTGTGCTTGCCCGACAGAAATAGCGGTCTTGCTATTCCGGAAAAAGAATATCTCCTCCACAGCTATTTCCTCGGGCCGGTGCTTCTGGACAATATCCTTTATACTTTGATAAATTCTCCTTAGCCGCTCAGCGGGTTCCTTGTCGGGAGTCGTACGAATGACGCCATATTCAAGAGCTCGAGGATCAGCTTTTGTCTCAATTAAACCGTATCCCGTACTGGCTGTTCCCGGGTCAACTCCCAGAATAATCATTGCCCGCACCCTTAACCCGAGCTTCCGAGGATAGCCTGAACCATATCCACTGCCCGTCGGGTAGGACTCACATCATGAGTTCTCACTAGTCTTGCTCCCCTCCAGACCGCCATGCAAGTAGCAGCCAAACCTCCTTCCAGACGCTCCTCCTGAGGTAATCCAAGCACATTTCCGATGAAGGACTTACGGGAAAGACCCACCAGAATCGGTTTACCTAAACTGGCCAATTCTTCCAATCTTCTCAAGATTTCCAGATTATGAGCGGTGGTTTTTCCAAAGCCAATCCCTGGATCAACAATGATTCCCCTCCCGTCTGCCCCAGCTTCTTCAGCCAGCTTTATGCTGCTGTCCAGATAGGAGATTATCTCTTCCATTAGAGAGTCATATCGAGGATTATCCTGCATGTTCTTCGGCGTACCCTTAATATGCATGAGGACAACCGGCACCCCGTATCCAGCCACAATCTTTCTCAAATCGGGGTCGAATCGCAAGGCGCTGATATCATTCACCATCTCAGCGCCTTCTTCGATGGCCTGCCTGGCTACCTCAGCCTTATAGGTGTCAACACAGATGGGTATGGAAAACTGCTTTTTTATCTTCTCTATCACGGGTATAACCCGGCCAAGCTCCTCATCAAGACCTATAGGGTCTACTCCGGGCCTCACCGACTCCCCACCGACGTCGAGGATGTCGGCCCCCTCGCCTATCATTTCCTCCACTCTCGCAAGAGCCTCATCTTCGCCAGTGTACCTGCCTCCGTCATAGAAAGAATCTGGGGTCACATTCAAAATCCCCATCACCACTACTTTTTGTTCCAGATCTATATCTCTACTTCTTAGATGAAGCAGCATTCCTCTTCCGGGACTCATCTCGACGTGAAGCCTCGTGAAGAACTCTCTTTCTCACCACTTTTTTGGACTTGGGGACATCTTCACCCACTGTCTTCTTACCAATAATTCCTTCTATTTCCTCTTTATCCAGAACCTCCTTTTCCTCAAGTGTTCTGGCTAAGGTGTCCAGCTTGTCTTTATTCTCACGCAGAATTTCCAAAGCTCGAGAATAGGACTCCTCAATCATGCGGCGAATTTCCTTGTCGATGTCAAAAGCTAGCTCTTCACTGTAGTTCTTCTCCTTAAGGAAATCTCTTCCCAGAAAAACTTCCGTGTCCCCGGCGCCCAGGGTTACCGGACCCAGTTTCTCACTCATCCCGTAATCACAGATCATCTTCCTAACAATAATAGTAGCCTGTTTAAGATCATTCTGTGCCCCCGTACTCATCTCTTTTAGAGCAAGATCCTCACTCGCTCTTCCTGCCAGAAGTACACTAAGTTTATCCATCAGTTCTGACTTGGTAGCCAGATATCTATCCTCCACAGGCAGCTGCAGCGTATATCCGAGTGCCACTGAACCACGCGGAATAATGGAAACCTTATGAATGGGATCCGCATAAGGGAGCACGTTTCCCACCAGAGTATGACCACTCTCATGGTAGGCAATGATCCTTTTTTCTTTTTTCATCATAACCCTTGACTTTTTCTCGGGTCCGGCGATCACTCTATCAATAGATTCTTCCAACTCCTCCATGCCAATTTCATTTTTGTTGGTTCGGGCTGCAAGAAGAGAGGCCTCATTAACCAGATTCTCTATGTCCGACCCTACAAACCCCGAAGTCCTTCGAGCAAGAACCTTCACATCCACTTCCTTGGCCATGGGTTTGTTCTTCATATACAGGGCCAGGATCTCTTCCCTTTCCCTTATATCAGGCACATTAAGACTAATCCGCCGATCGAATCTTCCCGGCCTGAGAAGTGCACTATCCAGAACATCAGGGCGGTTGGTGGCCCCGATGATTATCACTCCGCTACGAGGACTAAATCCGTCCAGTTCCACCAGGAGCTGATTCAGAGTTTGTTCCTTCTCA
>JAUWAK010000017.1 GCA_030602105.1 Candidatus Aerophobota bacterium
GAGGACGGATCGCGCCAAAACAGTCTCATGCTCTGGATAGTCTCTGACAACCTCAGAAAGGGAGCAGCCCTAAATGCCATCCAGATCGCTGAACTCCTGATTAGAGAAAACCTTTTGTAGAATGAAGCAGAAATGGATGCAAATGGCCTTGTCTTTAGCCAAAAAGGGGGAAGGCCAGGTTTCCCCCAACCCCATGGTAGGAGCAGTACTGGTCAAGGATGGCAGGATGCTGGCACGGGGCTATCACCCGTTCTTCGGCGGTCCTCATGCTGAGATAGAAGTCATAAGACGAGCGAAAGAAAAAGTGAGAGGCTCCATCCTCTACGTTACCCTTGAGCCTTGCTCTCACCTCGGAAAAACTCCTCCCTGCACCCAAGCCATTATTAAAGCCGGAATCAGCAAAGTGGCTGCTGCAATCCTGGATCCCAATCCTCTCAATTCAGGCAAGGGAATTGAAGAACTCAAGAAAGCTGGAATAGAGACAGAAGTAGGAGTATGTGAAAAGGAAGCCCGAGAGATAAATGAAGCTTTCTTCAAATTTATGGAAAAAAAGATCCCTTTCGTTACAGTAAAGGCAGCGGCCAGCCTGGACGGAAAGATCGCTACCCAGACTGGAGAGTCCAAGTGGATAACCGGCCCTCAGGCCCGGAAGCTCGCCCATAAGATGCGAGAGAAAGTAGACGCTATCCTGGTAGGAGTAAATACCGTCATCCGGGATGACCCATCGCTTCTTCCCCCTTCAAAAAAAAGATTCTTCCGCATTATCCTGGACAGCACATTGCAAATCTCTCCGGAAGCTCGCGTGTTGAAAGAGCAAACCAAAGCCCAAACTATTATCTTCACCACCCCTAGAGCGGCTAAGCAGAAAGTGGACCGGCTTCAAAATAAAGGTGTCACGGTAGCTACGGTGAGAAAAAGTGGTGAGCAGAGAGTCAGTCTTGAAGAAGTTCTCAAGGAGCTTGGACGACTAAAGATACTAAGCCTCTTGGTTGAAGGAGGGGGGGAGGTTATCGGATCTTTTTTTGAGAAAGGGTATGTGGACAAGGTTTTCCTTTTTCTTGCCCCCCGGATCGTAGGAGGAAGAAACTCTGTCACCTGGGTAGAGGGCAAGGGAATAAAGATTTTAAGTCAAACTCCCCGCATAGAGGTGCGATCCTTTAAGAGGATAGGGGAAGATCTACTGCTCGAAGGATACCTGAAATAGTATTCCCTTCAACTTTCCTAGCATTAATGCTCAATCAAAGTTGAGGTAGAAGAGCACTGAGAACCATGTAAATAACGATGGTGAAGCCTGCACTAATGGGAAGAGTAACCAGCCAGGAAATAGCGATTCTGCCAACAACCTTCAAGTTTATGGCCCCAATTCCTCGGGCCATGCCTACTCCTATCACTGAACCCACTGAGGCATGGGTAGTGGAGACGGGCATGCCCAGACGGGAACAAGCAATCACAGCCGTGGCTGCCCCGAATTCAGCAGCAAAACCTCGAGTGGGAGTAACCTCAGTTATCTTTTTGCCGATGGTTTCCATCACTCTGTAGCCCCAGGTAGAAATACCTATCACTAAACCTATTCCTCCCAAACCAAGAACCCAGATAGGAACAGGAACCTGCATGGTTACCTTTTGTGTCTCCATCACTGCCAGGATAGCAGCAATGGGGCCAATACTGTTAGCTACATCATTTGCCCCATTGGCAAGAGCAACGTAAGCTGCGCTCAGGACCTGCAGCGGTTTGGAAAGCTCTTCCATCTCTTCATACTCGTCATTCTCACCTAGTGCATATCTTCCCAGAAAAATGTAGCTGGCTAGACCTCCTATAATTGCTATGGCTCCTGCTATTCCCAGGACATAAGAAAAGTGCGGGTTCCCCCATAACCTTTTCGAGACGCCATAGACAACGGCAAAACCAATAACAAATAGAACCAGACCAACAAAGAAAGGTCCAACCCTTTTTGCTGCCCTAAAGGGATGTGTAGTATCTAGAATTTTTCTTCTGATGATGGTGAATAGAAGATAGGATATACCCGCTCCGCCGATAGGTGAGATAAACCAGCTGAGAATGATAGCCCCAACCACCTTCCACTGTATTCCCTGCATCCCTGCTCCCAGCAGGCCAAAGCCGATAAGGGCCCCCACAATAGAGTGGGTAGTGGAAACGGGCAGTTTGAGATAGGTTGCGATGCTCACCCATCCTCCCGCTCCCAGCAGAACGGCGATCATTCCATAGATGAGAACGTTGGGATTAGGAGCAAAGTAGGCCGGATTGATTATTCCCTTACGGATAGTATCCGTTACGTACACTCCCAGGAGCACCGCCCCTACGAAGTTGCAGACTCCGGCTACAACCACTGCCTTTCTTAAAGTAAGGGCGCCGGAGGCTACAGAGGTCCCCATGGAGTTAGCTACATCATTTGCTCCAATGTTGACTGCCATATAAAAACCGGCGAATATTGCCACCAGCAGCACGGGACTTACAACCATCTCTCTACTTTCAACATCAGAAGCTCAGCTACAAGAATGGCTTATTAACGGGCAATGATGCCCCTTAGCCTGTCACCCGTATTCTGGGCATGATCGGCTACCGAGCCCAGCTCTCCCATAATCTTCATCAAAAGGACCATAGAGAGGAAATCAGTCTTATCTTCCAGGCTGAACAACTTTCTGGCAGATCTTTGTTGGACTATATCCGCCTCGTACTCGCTTCTATCTATGCGCTTGATGAGGTCAGAGACCTTCTTTTCCTCTTCTCTGGAAAAGGAGCTCTGCGCCAGTCTCTTAATCTCGGAGGTAGCTGATTCCAGTGAGGTTATGGTATGCATCACTTTGTCCACCAGCTCCATCAGTTCTCCTTTTAGCTCCGAGGGAACGCTTGTCTCCCGCATCTCTATAAGTTTGGCAATATCCTCAATAGAATCAGCTACGGCGTCCTCCTGGTTCAAGAAATGGAGAATATCGGAGCGGTCCACCGACATAAGCAATCTGTGGGGCAGGTGTTCCCGAATGTCATTCTTTATTATGTCCGCCTCATGCTCCAGGTCTGAAATTTCTTTTGTTTTCTGCCTTATGAGGTCTCTGTCTCCAGACATAAAGGCTTCCATCAGTGGCTGAAGTTGATCGCAACATTCTCTCACCTTTTGCATATGCTTGTGTAGAGCCTCAAAAGGGGACTTACGAAATAGAGCACCAATGACGCTTCTCACATCACTCACCTCCTTCGAAGAACTTTCTATCTCCTCAAAGATAACCTTCTATTTCCCTCAGGATATTCTTGGTAGACTCCAGAGGATCCTCAGCCGCCAGGATAGGCCTTCCCACTACTATAAAATCGGCTCCTCTCCTAACAGCCTCTCCCGGAGTGAGAAATCGGTGCTGCTCATTGCTTGCGACTCCTTTCGGTCTTATCCCCGGAACTACCAGCAGAAAGTCCTTGGAAAAGGCCCGGCGAAGGACCACTAGCTCTTTGGGAGAGCTCACTACTCCATCAAGGCCTGCTTTTTTGGCCAATTTGGCCAAATGTACTACTTCCTGGGAAAGATCTTTTCCAACTCCCAGTTCTTCCTTCAATGTAGAAGAATCCAAGGATGTGAGGATGGTCACCCCCACTATTTTCGTATCTTCGGCCTTCCCTTTCATCACCTCCACTGCAGCTTCCATCATGGCCAGTCCTCCCAGAGTATGCACGGTGAGCATGTTCACTCCCATTCTGACCGCAGCCTCGGCAGCCTTCGCTACCACTGAAGGAATATCGTGAAATTTTGCATCATAGAAGACCCCAATTCCCTGTTTACGGATAGCCTCGATAATCTTCGGCCCGTAGCGAGTGAAGAGCCGAGGTCCCACTTTGAACATCCACACCAGGTCCTTGAGCTCTCGTGCCAGAAGCTCTGCCTCTTCCTTGGTATCCACATCCAGAGCTAGAATGAGCCTCTTGCGGCCTGCACCTGCCATCTCCTTCTCCTTGGTTTCTCTCCGTCCTCATGGCTCTCTACATAAAAGAGGCGCACCAACTCCCAATCTGGATCGTCTTCTTTGTTAGAATACTTATACAGTTCTTGCTGCACCGTGCCAGGATGTTCTTATCCCCGATCATCACTCCTCAACCAGTTTATAAATGACATCGTTATGCCTGACTCTCTCTTTGACTTTGACTCCTATCGAATCTCCCTTTTTGGCCTCCTGGACCGATTCGTTTTCTATCTGCATCGATTCTACCTGCTGCTCAAAATCAGTGGTATGTCCTTTAATGTGAATACTATCTCCCACCCTTAAACTATCCTCCAGTTCAACAGCCGCCGCTTCTGGATGGGCGAAGTATGCAACAACCCGTCCAATCTTCACTTCCTTCATCCGTTTCACCTCCTTCTTTGCCGTGTTTTGCGGCACAGACTATGGTGCCACCTCCCAGAACAATATCGTCCTGGTAGAAAACTACCGCCTGTCCGGGAGTGATAGCCCTTTGCGGCCTACTGAATCTCACTCGAACCCTGCTATTGAATAGGAAACTCACAGTTGCGGGAGCCTCCTCCATATTGTACCTTATTCGAGCCTTAACTTGGATGGGCTCTTTCACATGATCTTTGCTAATATAGTTCACATGCTCAGCCTCAAGCTCATCAGCATAGACATCTTCCTCCCTTCCCACGATGAGAGTGTTTTTTTCCCGGTCTATCTTCACTACATATAGAGGCTCTGAAGATGATATTCCCAGTCCCTTTCGCTGCCCTACAGTATAAAACAAAATGCCTTTGTGTTCCCCCAGTTTTCTTCCCCTCCTATCAAGAATAGGTCCTGGTTGACTAGCCTCTTTAATGCGCTTCTCGACAAATGCCGCATAATTATCATCGGGAATAAAGCAAATTTCCTGGCTTTCCGGCCTATCGGCCGCGGGAAGCCTCCATTGACGGGCCATCTGCCTGACCTCCTCCTTTGTATAGCTTCCCAGAGGCATAAGAGTGTGCTGAAGGCTCTCCTGGGTCATTGCATAGAGAACATAGGATTGGTCTTTTTTCGGATCAACACCCTTTCTAAGGAAGAACTTATTGCCGGATGGGTCAGACTCTATCCGGGCATAATGTCCAGTAGCAATGAAATCGGCGTCCAGGGCTTTAGCCCTCATAAGTAGGGCATCGAACTTTATAAACTGATTGCATCTGATGCAGGGATTTGGGGTTCTACCCCGGGCATATTCTCTGCAAAAGTCACCAATGACCTTTTCCTCAAAAATCCTCCTGAAGTTCATGACATAGTGCGGGATTCCTAGTTTGCCAGCTACAGCGCGGGCCTCCTGAACCGCCTCCAGAGAGCAACAACCTCCAAGCGTATTTACCTCGGCGGCCAGATTCTCCGAAGGCCATATCTGCATGGTCACCCCGACAACCTCGTAACCGTGCTCTTTGAGGAGAGCAGCGGCACAAGATGAATCCACCCCTCCACTCATGGCTACCACTACTCTTTTTTTCTTTCTCGCATTCTGTCCCATCAATTCTTGAATACCTTTCGAAATCTTGCTGAGCTGGCCACCTTTCCTTACTCATTGCACACAGATACGTATGATGCAATCATACCAGAAAGCAAGCACAACATCAAGAAAACACGCTCCTCACCCCTCCCTCGGTTCCCACACCCTTTCCTCATTGATAAGATGGACGATGCACCATTCTGCAAAGCGCGATGGCCTACTAAAGCTCCTCCCAGAGGAATAGCTGTTCACCTTTCTCATCCACAGGGGTCTCTTTCGAAGAGGGATAAAATCTACCGTCCAGAGTGATGAAACGCCGCGCTCGCTTCACTACTGTCCCCATATCCCTTAATTGCGCCAGTCTTGTGATCTTCTCCCTTACACGCTTCTCCACAAGTCTGCGGGCTGAGATTCTTCCGATCCCCGGCACCCTCAAAAGCTCCCAGAAATCGGCTTTGTTTACTTCTACGGGAAACCTGTCCGGGTTCTTGAGAGCCCAGGCCAGCTTTGGATCCTGCCCCTGAGGCAGATGATCTTCTCCGGTGAAAGGAAGTTCCTCGGGGCTGAATCCATATAACCTCAGGAGAAAATCTGCCTGGTAGAGTCTCAGTTCCCGCAGAGGTGAACAGGGAGGCTGACTCTCAAGGGGAGTATCCAGAATGGGCATAAAGGCACTGTAGTAAACTCGCCAGAGTTTGTAATCTTGGTAGAGGGAACTGGACAGGCTAAGTATCTCTCGATCGGTCTCGCCCGCAGCTCCCACCACCAATTGAGTGGTAATGCCAGCTTTTAGCGGTCTTGACCTGTTGAATCTAGCAATGCTCTTTAGCCCCGTCAGGAGCTGGCCAGAAAAGTCTTTAGTGGGTGAGAGCCTTGGCAGGTATCGCTGGTGCGCGGCCTCCAGGTTAACGGATAACCTATCAGCCAGCCCGCCAGCTTCTCTTATAAGAGACTCATCCGTCCCGGGCAGGATCTTACAATGGATGTAACCCTTGTAGTCGTACTTTCGGCGAACAATGTCCAGGGTCTTGAGCATACTCTCCTGAGACTTTCCCGCAGTGTCAATGATGGCTGAAGAAAGAAAAAGACCGTCAACCAACTGCCCTCTATAATACTGGATAAAAAGCTTCGAGAGCTCCTCCGGAGTAAAGGTGACTCTGGGGAAATCTCTGCTCTTCCGGTTAGCGCAGTAGAAACAGTTTCCCGAACAGGCATTACTCTGCAGAACCTTGAAGAGCCTAACGCACTTTCCCCTTTGTCCTACAGCGGGGTAGATAAATCTAAAACGTTGAAATCTCTTTTGTTTCCTGGCAAATATGGAAGGAAGACCGGATACGTCGAACCTAGCTACCTCCCCCAGTACTTTGAGTTTAGCAAAGCTATCTGGTTTTTTGATCAAGTGAGTCATTCTTTCTTGCAAAAGATTTTCTTGCTTTCTAATACGCATTGCTCAAAAGATTCAAATTGCCAATCCTCACCCTCTTAAGGCCTTCTTTCTCGGCCAGCTCTTTACATTTTTCTGCGTGAGATCTCGACGTAGTAGGCAAATCATGCATATAAAAATGAGGATGAAAAGCCAACAGAGAATAAGGGATGTTAGGACTCAAGGAGGCAACAAAATGAGCGATGGATGAAACTTCTCCTTCATCCACATAGCCAGGAACGAGAAGAGTACTGGCAATGAGGAAGGAAGGGTCAGAACGCCCTTTTGCCCATTCGGCCAACGTGGCAAAATTCTCCAGGACCCTTCGGTTGCTTACTCCAGAGAGAGCAAAATGAAGAGATTCGCTCCAGGCCTTAAGATCGAACTTAATACATCCTCCTGATATAAGAGACAGCTCAGCCACTCTCTTCAAATAAGAAGAAGACATAGCGCCATTGGTCTCCCAGCAAATACGAAGCACCCTGTCCTTATTCTTCTCTAGAGCTAGGCGAGAGGCCTTGAGAGCATAGAGAAGTTGAGGAGCGGGATCGCCCCCAAAAAAGCAGATACAAGCAGTTCTGCTATCCACTGCCTTAGCTAACTCCAGGGGCGTCGTATAGCTTCTCCTGATTAGCTTATCCCGCCAGTGCCAGTTCTGACAGAAAAGGCAATTGAAGGAACAGCCATGAAAAAAGACAGCTAAATTCTTATAGCCATATTCCGGGCCGGACGAATATGAATAGCGGGGATATCCAGCACTGCTTCCCCCAGGACAGACCCAGTCGGCGACACAATTAGTGGGAAGATTATCGTAGTACCAATCCAGGTTTCCCTTATCTTCACTCACTCCCACCAATCTTCCTTCTTCATTCTTCCTTAAACCACAATAACCCTTCCCCTCCGCAGGAATCACACACTCATTGGCGCACAGCGCGCAGGCTATCCCCCCTGGATGATGCGGCGGCCTCACAGGAAGATCAAACTCCTTCCTGCTGCGATAATGTACCTCCTCAATATAGGGACGCACCTTATCAAATTCTTCCCTTATGCAATCGAGGCAAAGTCCTAAATTCTCAGCAATGAGGATGGATTTCCTGCCGCAATGGATACATTCAATTTTCATCTTATCACAAAGATTTCTATCTTTTCCCTCTTCCCAACTTCAATGAGTTTCTCAAGAGTTTTCCATCTAAATCAAATGTTCAACCAGTATTTTTGTTCCAATACCAATCAAAATGAGGCCACCTGCCGTCTCAATTCGACGCTCAAAAAAGCGTCCAAACCTATGACCAATAAAGGTGCCAAAAAATGACAGGAGGAACGTTACAATTCCAATTACTATTACTGCGACTGCAACAAAGATTTTCAAAAATGCAAAGCTTACTCCAACCGCCAAAGCGTCAATACTCGTAGCAACGGATAGCATCAGTAGCGCATAAGTATTGAGGGGGTTGATTTTTCTTGGGCTTGATTCTATCCTGATCGATTCATAAATCATTCTACAACCAATGAAACTCAGAAGTCCAAAAGCTATCCAATGATCAAGACCTGCAATAAAGCCCCTTAAGGTGAGCCCTCCAAGCCATCCTATTAGTGGCATAATTGCCTGGAATGATCCAAAGAATATTGCAATCTTCAAGGCACTACTAATTCTTACCTTTTCTATTGCCATTCCGCTGGCAACAGATACAGCAAAAGCATCCGCTGCCAGTCCTAATGCTATGAAAATAGTT
Source organism: Candidatus Aerophobota bacterium (assembly GCA_030602105.1). Taxonomy (GTDB): domain Bacteria; phylum Aerophobota; class Aerophobia; order Aerophobales; family AE-B3A; genus SOJT01. The sequence continues at coordinate 8,614 of JAUWAK010000017.1, forward strand.
GCAACCATGTCCATTTGGCATTACCTTTGCAGAGCCAGTTTGTCTCGGTTAACATTGATATTTCTAAAGTCAACCCTTTTGACCTATTATATAGCTAAAACAGGGGTAGTACAAGAAAAGAGGAGATATAGACATGAAGATAAGCGGTTCTATTATGAGGTGAGTTTAGATCTGCATAGAAATTGGCTGCCTATCCGGCCCGGACTTCTGAGAAAACTCCAGCCTATCAACGCAAATTCCTTTAACTGTGAAGGCAACTGGCCCCTCCGTAAGTCATGCTTCGTATTTCTCCTCGTATCGCCGTTTGAGCATTGCCATTACGGAAGGGTCTGCCAAGGTGGTCGTATCCCCAAAAGCTTTGCCCTCAGCAATGTTCCGGAGCAGACGCCTCATGATCTTCCCGCTTCTGGTCTTTGGAAGCTCATAGGTGAAAAAAACATCGTCAGGTCGGGCTATGGATCCTATTTTGTGGGCCACATGGTTCCTCAACTCCTGAACCATCTTGGCTGAAGGCTGAAAACCACTCTTCAAAGTTACGAAGGCAGCGATAGCTTGTCCTTTGATCTCATGGCTCTTTCCTATCACGGCGGCTTCGGCAACTGCAGGGTGGCTAACAAGGGCGCTCTCCTCCTCCATTGTGCTTATACGGTGACCTGCAATGTTCATCACGTCGTCCACCCGACCCAGAAGCCAGAAATATCCATCCTTGCCTTTTTTGCATCCGTCACCTGTAAAGTAAACACCAGGGAACCGCTTCCAGTACTGCTCGAAGTATCGCTCTGGGTCGCCGTAAATGGTGCGCAGCATAGCTGGCCATGGCTTAGTTAAGACCAGATACCCCCCATTGGTGGGCTTGCCAGCTTCATCCACTACTTCAGCTTCTATCCCCGGGAAGGGCCTGGTGGCCGAGCCGGGCTTGAGAGAAGTTATGCCGGGAAGAGGAGTTATGAGTATCATACCAGTCTCCGTCTGCCACCACGTATCTACCACAGGACAACGCGCACCACCTATGTTCTCATAATACCAAATCCAAGCCTCAGGGTTTATGGGTTCACCTACTGTGCCAAGCAGACGCAGTGAGGAAAGGTTATGCCGCTTAGGGTATTTGTCCCCCCATTTCATGAAAGCCCTTATGGCGGTAGGTGCGGTATACAGAATAGTCACACCGTATTTTTCCACTATGCCCCAGAACCTGTCTTTATCGGGATAATCGGGTGCTCCTTCATACATCACCACGGTGGCTGCGTTAGCCAAAGGTCCGTAGATAATGTAGCTATGACCAGTAACCCAACCTACGTCCGCGGTGCACCAGTACACATCCTCATCTTTCAAATCGAAAATCCATTTAGTAGTTATGTAGGTCCCAACCATATAGCCGCCCGTAGTGTGCACCACCCCTTTGGGTTTGCCGGTAGTGCCGCTTGTGTGAAGGATGTAGAGAATATCTTCAGCGTCCATCTCCTCGGGCTGACAATATAGAGGCGCTTTTTCCATAAGCCTATGCCACCACAGGTCTCTACCAGAGCTCATGGGAACATGCGTAGCATCCAGAGCGCCACGATGAACTACGATGACCCTCTTCACAGTCCGACACTTCTTGAGTGCTTCATCGGCATTATGCTTGAGCTTGACCACATTCCCCCGTCTAAAGCCACCATCGGCAGTAATCAGGACTTTGGCTTGAGCATCGTTAATTCGCTCGCAAAGCGATTCTGCGGAAAAACCCCCGAACACTACGCTATGTGGAGCGCCGATACGGGCACAGGCCAGGACGGAGATGACCATCTCAGGAATCATGGGCAAATAAATGGTTATGCGATCGCCTTTCTTGACACCCAGGGATTTAAGCACGTTAGCGAACTTGTTTACCTCTCGGTAGAGGTCATAGTAAGTTAAGACCCGGTCCTCACCCCCCTCACCTTCCCATACGATAGCGGCTTTATTTCGTCGCCAGGAAGATATATGCCTGTCAACACAGTTATAGCAAGCATTTATCTTGCCTCCCAAAAACCACTTGGCCGAAGGAGGGGTCCACTCCAACACCTTGTTCCATCTCCGAAACCAATGTAGACCCTCTGCCGCACTTGCCCAGAACCCTTCAGAATCCCTTTTTGCCTCCTCATAGACCCTATCCGATTGAATGTGGGCGGAGGAACGAAAAGATTCTGGAGGAGGGAAAACTCGCTCTTCCTGCAAGAGGGTTTCTATCACTTTTTTAGACATCTTTGACTGCCCCCAAATAGAGGTGATTCCTAATCATCCCATCTTGAACCGAACTTCTCTCAATCACATAATAGACAGAATTTCCCAAGAATACAAGAGAAGACAGAGAGGTGGTACTTTTTGTTGCTCGTGGCTCGCCTAGTTCACTGTGCATGGCGCCCATCGGGACAAAATGAAGCTAGTCTCCGGGGACAATGGCTTTTTTTGGACACACCTGGCCACAGAAACCACAACCCCTACACAGGGTCTCATCTATCATGATGACTTCTTCATCAGCCCTTTGCTTGTAAATAGCCGGGCAGCCAATCTTGAGACATCTGGCGCACTGGTTACATCTATCTGGCTCTATACTCCGAGGGCCTTTCTTTGGCTTTTGCAGGAGAACACAGGGGTGCCTAGAAATAATGACAGATGCAGCCTCTTTTTTGACTTCTTCCTTGAGCACCCTTAGAGTTTCGCCGAGGTCCAAAGGGCTAATAACTCGAATATTCCTTATCCCACAGGCTTTGGCAAAATCTTCAGGATATGCCGTATACGTTTCCTCTTTCATCAGGGTTCTACCCGTACCCGGATGGTCCTGAAGACCAGTCATCGCTGTGACTCTATTGTCAACAATCACTATGGTTGATATCCCTTTGTTATATGACAACTCCAGAAGTCCGGTGATCCCGGAGTGAAAGAAGGTGGAGTCTCCCACAATTCCAATCAGGGGCTTGTCTCTAAATCCTGCTTTGTCCATACCTTGAGCCACAGTTATTCCTCCTCCCATACAGAGAATGGTATCCATCCTCTCATAAGGAGGAAATACCCCCAGGCTATAGCACCCTATATCCCCTGTCACCACACAATCGATTCTGGAAAGAGCATAAAAAAGACCCCTAGAGGGGCATCCTGGACAGAACACCGGCGGCCTCGGTGGAATAAGGGCAGCATCCTCGTCCATTACCTTCTCTACCGGCCGTGCGCTCCCCTTCTCTATCCTCCTGCGTCCCTGAGCCACTCTGTCCGGGTTCAGCTCCCCTATCCACGGAAAATAGTCTTTTCCCTTTGTCTTTATACCTAGACTCCGTATATGCTCCTCCAAGAAATTGTCAAGTTCTTCAACTATGATTAATTCCTTGTAGTGAGAGGCAAATTCCCTAATGAGATCGTCAGGAAAGGGATAAGAAAGACCGAGCTTCAATATGGAAGCTTCCTTGAATTCCTCCATAGCATACTGAAAGGCAACTCCTGAGGTTACCACTCCTATATCCTTTCCTCCCTTGATTACCCGATTCTGGGAACATTTGTTGACATAGAATTGAAGCTCTCTCAGCCTCTCCTCCAGTTTCTCTCTCATCTTCCTCGCATATCGGGGAACGGCTACGTATCTCTGAGGATTCTTTACAAATCCTATTTTCCTGGGGCTCATCTTTCTTTCGCCAAGCCTGACCACTGATTTTCCATGTGAGATGCGGGTACTGGAGCGCAGTATAACCGGAGTGGCGAATTCCTCGGAAAGCTCCAGCGCGGCAATCATAAAATCTTTTGCCTCCTGACTGTCAGAAGGCTCGAACATGGGAACCTTGGCAGATCGAGCGTAGTTCCTGGTGTCCTGTTCATTTTGTGAAGAATACATACCGGGATCATCAGCAACTGCTACCACCAGACTCCCCTCAGTTCCCAAGTAGGAAAGGGTCATCAACGGATCGGAGGCGACATTCAAGCCCACATGTTTCATAGTTGCCATGGACCTGGCACCCACCAAGGACGCTCCTGCAGCTACTTCCACTGCCACCTTTTCATTGGGCGCCCACTCGCAATAAACTTGGCCCCCGTACTCGGTGAGAGTCTCCAGAATCTCGCTACTGGGAGTTCCCGGATATCCTGCCGCTACGCTCACCCCCCCCTCATACGCCCCCCGCGCAATCGCCTCATTCCCGCTCAAAATCGCTGATCTATTCTTCATGTGAACTATCCTGGTCCACTAAAAAGCGCCTCCTTAATCTTGTCAGGGGAAAGAACCTCCTGAGATATTCCCTCTGGGACGATCTCAAAAATCCACTCGATCAAATCAGATGCTTATCGATTAAATCAGATGCTTATTTTTTTGTCAAGCGTGAAAAGCTGAACAGTGGCCAGAATTCCATGTGATCCTTCGGGAATGTTGAATCCAAGCATAATTGAGGAGACAAAAAAGGTGAAAGGACACCACAGTTTGACTTCCCAGGAAAAATATCTACCATGAACCAACAGGTGTGGGGTCTGTGGGGAGGAATTTCGTTTCAAAACCAAAGAATAGATGTCAAAGTCAATAACTAATGTTCTACTGGTGGGAGTGGGAGGACAGGGGATTTTGTTGACCTCTGAGGTTCTGGCTAAGGTGGCCTTCGAAGAAGGCTGTGATGTTAAAAAATCTGAAGTTCATGGAATGGCACAAAGAGGAGGCAGTGTTAGCTCAGAGGTGCGGTTCGGAGATAAGATATATTCTCCGCTTATGAAAAAAGGGGATGCCGATTTTCTCCTTGCTCTCGAAAAGCTAGAAGCTCTGAGATACGTTGATTATCTAAAAAAAGGAGGGGTGCTGATACTAAATGATCTGGAGATTCCGCCTCTCATGGTAAGTATCGGCAAACAGGAGTACCCTGAAGACATTCTTTTTCGGTTAAAGAAGAAGACTTCCCGAGTTATCAAAATGCAAGCCTCAAGCATCGCCGAGATTGCGGGCAACTCCAAGGCTCTCAACCTGGTTCTGTTGGGAAAGCTATCGACTTTTCTCAGTTTCAAATCCAGCGCGTGGGAAAAGGTCATCCGCCAGGTGGTTCCTCCCCACGCCATAGAGGTCAACCTGAGGGCTTTTGAACTGGGAAAGAAAAGTTGACACTGCCAGAGGAGATGTTATAAATATGGACTCACAGGCACCTCACTTATTAGGACTCTCGGATCCGTGAGCCTAACAGGAGAACGGATGATCTGGAATAAAGAATACGAATGTATGAACAGAGAGAACCTGCAGGATCTTCAACTGAGAAGGTTGAAAAAGGTTACTCACCGCGTTTTTGAGCGCCTGCCTTTTTACAAAAGAAAATTTGAGAAGAATCGCGTCCACCCAGACCAGATAAAGTCACTGGAGGACTTACAAAAGCTGCCTTTCACCAGTAAATCAGATCTAAGAGAGGGCTACCCTTTCGGCCTGTTCACTGCACCCCTGGGAGAAATAGTTGAATTTCACATCTCTTCTGGGACCACAGGAAAACCGGTAGTCAATGGGTACACTAGAGGCGATATCCAGATTTGGGCAGAAGTTATGGCTAGAGCCTTGACCTGTGCCGGAACTACCTCAAAAGACGTAGTCCACAATGCTTACGGTTACGGTCTTTTCACTGGAGGACTGGGTACCCATTACGGAGCTCAGCTCATTGGCGCAAAAACCATCCCCATCTCCGGTGGACAGACCAAGCGCCAGATCACAATAATGCAGGACTTTAAGTCCACAGTCCTGACCTGTACCCCTTCTTATGCGCTGCACATAGCCGAAGTGGCAGAAGAAATGGGAGTTAACCCCAGGAATCTGCCCCTGAGAGTGGGGGTACTGGGGGCGGAGACGTGGTCAGAGAGCATGCGGCCAGAGATCGAGTCTCGATTAGGTATAGACGCTCTGGACATTTATGGCCTAACTGAAATTATCGGGCCAGGAGTAGCCCAGGAGTGTGAGAGAAAAGAAGGTATGCATCTTTTCGAAGACCACTTCCTGCCTGAAATAATTGATCCCAAAACCGGAAACGTTCTGGAAGCGGGCCAGGAAGGAGAACTGGTCTTAACTACTTTAACCAGAGAAGGAACCTCTCTGGTAAGGTACAGAACCGGGGATATAACCCACATAGACTATCAGTCCTGTGAGTGTGGAAGAACTCTAGCTAGAATCGGCAAGATCAAAGGAAGAGTAGACGATATGCTCATCATAAGAGGAGTAAATCTTTTTCCTTCCCAGATAGAAAACATATTACTTCAGATAGACGAAGCCGAGCCCCACTATCAATTAATCTTGGAAAGAAGAAAGGGATTGGATGAATTGACGGTGGAGCTGGAGACTTCCCCTCACATTTTCTTTGATGAGGTAAGAAAACTGGAAGAAATCGAGGCCAGGATCGAAAGAGAAATTGAAGAAACACTGGGCCTTAGGATAAGAGTGAGGTTGGTTGAGCCAAGGACGATTGAAAGAAGTGCAGGCAAAGCAAAACGCGTAATAGATAAGAGGAAATTGAAATAGGAGGCTCCGATGACAGTAAGGCAAATCTCGGTGTTCCTGGAAAACAAGATAGGCAGATTAGCTGAAATTACTCAGATTTTGGGAAATAAAGAGATCAACATCCGGGCTTTGGCGATTGCCGATACTGCCGAATTTGGAATCTTGCGAATGATAGTCGACCGACCTCAAAAGGCGTACGAAGCTTTGGAGGAAAGAGGATTCACGGTATCCCAAACGGATGTTGTAGTAGTGGCGGTAGAAGATAAGCCTGGTGGCCTTGCACAGGTTATGGCCATCCTCGGAAAAGAAGGTATCAATGTGGAATACCTTTATGCTTTCGTAGCCCCGAGGGGCAAAAGTGCTCTGGTAGTGCTAAAAATAGAAAAACTAAAAGA
>JAUWAK010000146.1 GCA_030602105.1 Candidatus Aerophobota bacterium
GGAGAAGATTCATGCCTCAACCAATCAAGCTTCTCATAGTTGATGATGAAGTTAATATGCTTGAGTCCTTGAGTGAGGTCTTAAGAAACAAGGGATACTTGGTCGCTACGGCCCGAAACGGATTAGAAGCACTGGAAAAGCTTAAGGAAAAGTACTTCAATATAGCCATCGCCGACCTTAAGATGCCGAAAATGGGAGGAATGGAGCTTCTGGAGGTAATGAAGGAAAGATATCCTCAAACTCCCGTAGTAATGTTGACCGGATACGCCACCATTAACAGTGCGGTGGATGCAATGAAGAAGGGAGCCTACGATTATCTGGTTAAACCGTTCAGCCCCGATAAAATCCTATTGATTGCTAAGAAAATCATGGAGGAGGAAAACCTCAGAGAGGAGAATAGATTCCTGCGGCAGGAATTGGAGAAGAAGGGAGAAATTATCACCCAGAACCAAAGAATGCGCAAGCTGAAGGATCTTATGAAGCAGGTAGCCAGCACCCAAGCTACCGTCCTCATCACCGGGGAAACCGGAACGGGAAAGGAACTAGTAGCCCGTGGTATCCATCGGGGGGGCTCTCGCAAGAGAAACTTATTTGTTAAAGTAAATTGTGCTGCTCTGGCCGAGGGAGTACTGGAGAGTGAGCTCTTTGGCCACGAAAGGGGTGCCTTTACCGATGCCTACATTCAGAGAAGGGGTAGATTTGAACTGGCCGATGGGGGGACCTTATTTCTGGATGAGATTGGAGATATTCCTCTTGCTACTCAAGTAAAACTCTTAAGGGTGTTGCAAGAAGGTGAATTTGAAAGGGTAGGAGGAGAAGAGACTGTCAAAGTTGATGTGAGAATCGTTGCCGCCACCAATCAAAGCCTTCCAGAGGCCATAAAAGAAAAAAGATTTCGGGAAGATCTCTTTTATCGGCTTAATGTGGTCGGCATTGATCTTCCACCCTTGAGGGAAAGAAAGGAAGATATACCGCTTCTGGCGCAATATTTCTTGAAAAAACATAGAGCAGCCAACAGGCGTGTGGAAGGAATCAGCAAAAAGGCTCTCGATCAGCTTGCCTTTTACCCGTGGCCAGGAAATGTAAGGGAGCTGGAAAACACCATGGAGAGAACAATTATTCTGGCCAAAAGATCCTCAATCGAGGAAGAAGATCTCTCCCTGCCTTCTCGAAATACCGTCTCTTTGGGGAAGCTAGACTTTTCCTTGAGCTCAAAATCCTTGCGGGAGATAGAAAAAACCGCTCTCAGAGCTGTTCTAGAGGAAACTGACTGGAATCTGAGCAGGGCTGCCCAGATCCTTGAGATCTCACGCACTACCTTGTATAGCAAAATAAAGAAGCATAAACTAGCCAAACAGCATTCAGAATAAATGACGGATACCACACAATTCCTCTTCGTCCCACCATAGCCACTTTGGATTGTCCCGCCCGTCTTCTCGTTTCAGGAAAAACTTCACGACTTTAAAGCAGGTTGGTGTGTCGGATTTTGAACAGAGAATGAGGAAGGTAGGATTAGTGTTTGCCAGCTAAGTTGCGGCAGGGGCGAGGAGAGACACTAAAGATGATTCAGTCCTATTGCAAGTTCCACAGGCCGGAAGGATTTTTCTATCGATTTGTCAAGCCCGGCGCATTTTTGAAAGATGTGGCACAAAATTTGCTTGCTCACCTATTGAAACCGATTCCTAATTCCCAGCATCGAAATCTCGAAGTTTTTTGAAAAGATTCTTGTTGAGGCGAATTCAGTCAGTAGAGGAGTTTTCCCGACTTTGAACTTCGAACCTAGGATTCGTTTCGGGCCTTTCGGGAAACCAAGGAGGTGAAGACTGATGATGACTAAGAAAGTCTATCAAACGATAATCTTGGTTTTGACTTCGAGTCTCATTATTTTGAATTTCTTTGTCCCGGCCTCGTTGACTCAAGAATTAACTGAAGAAGAGCAGATAGAAGGGTTAATTGCTACCTTTGCGTCGGATCCCGAACTCGGCATGGAGCAATTGGAAGATTTAGCTGAAGAAAATCCAGGCCTTGCGGTTCTTGCCATCGTGCAGCTGGCCAAGGAAATTCCTGAGACCGCGGTAGTGGCTATTACAAGGCTGGGTGAGATTAGCCCCGAAGTGGCGGCAAGAGGACTTGTGACTATTGCCAGTGTTTGTGCAGAGCTGAGCGAGACTCAACCCGGATTGGCAGCCATCTTAAAGGCAGTTCTTAGCGAGTCAATAGTGCAGATGGTTGAGACAGCACCAGGCGTGGCAGCGGTAGTAGTGCAATCAATCCAACAGATTGCTCCAGAGCTTGGAGCGTCCCTGGAGGAGGAGGCCATTGGCGCCGGTCTGGAAAGGGACTATCTACTAGCGGCAAGTCCTATAATGCCCTAATCTTGATGTTTTCTTGTGTCTAATGAAGGAGGAAAAGAATTAACTTCTTACTTAAGGCCATTGGCTATTCCACTATCCTGGTAGGCACAGCACTTCTCGGCTACGTAGTGATTCAGCCTCTCTTGGCCGAGATTCATTACCAGCGTGCTAAGAAGGAATATAACAGTATGAGGTGGAAGAAAGCGGTCTTTGAATATCAAAAGGCTATTTCCATTCAGCCCCGCAGTGCACACTATCGCCTGGAGCTGGCCAGGATTTACTCCAGACTCGCCAATCTTCGTCAGGATAAGGATACATTGGAGAAAGCCGTACAGGAGTTCAGAACCGCCCTGGAACTTAACCCTTATGATGGACTGGCCTACAGTCAGCTTGGCTGGACTTACAAGCAGCACGGAATGTATGAAGAAGCAGCTGGGGAGCTAAAGATGGCGATTGAGCGAGATCCGACGAATGTATCTTTTCACTGGAG
>JAUWAK010000148.1 GCA_030602105.1 Candidatus Aerophobota bacterium
GGTAAAAGAAAAGTAAAGATAACCTACAAGAAGAGTAAGGGAGAAAAGAAAAAGACTGACAAGAGAAGTCTTTCTCTTTAAGAAGAGAGAGAAACTCGCCCCGAAGAGAATAAGACTAAAAATGTAAAAAGGGAGGAAGGAAAAAGGCAGGTATCTTCCTAAGACTATTCCTGCCATAAAGAAAAGGGTCAGCCCAACAATGGGTTTTTTCATCAGCCAACTAAGGTGATTTTTCCTTCTCCGCCCAAGGAGGTCCCCACAACCGAGATTACCCTGTCAACCGCTTTCATAGATGTGTTCTTTGTTAGACTCGTCTGATTCGCTACCTCAGCTACTAGGTCTGCGTTGTTCATGGTAGTGCCTGCTGTTTGGCTGATTACTCTTTGGCAGTTCATTCTCATGCTAGCTTAAAGGTGGATTGTGTCAAAAAAACCTTCCTTGGGTGCTGTTTTTGAAAGTTATGTTTTGGCTGAGATGAGTTTTGCTCTGGATTTAGTGGAAGAAAAGTCGCGACGCCGCAAGTTGAGCGCTGGAGCAGAGACCTCCTAGAGAATAACAGGCACTTGCGGATGAAAGCCTGCAGGGCATCTTGCCTCTAAAGGCTTTATTCCCCGCAAACGATCACCCTGGTAACAATGTCCTGACACATCTACAGGTCTTTTTGACATTCCTCCGCCTTGCGCTATAATGGCAACAATCTTTTTCAAAGGAGGCGATAAAGCATGGAAAAGAAGGCCGGGAAGAAGAAGAGCGTGAAGAAGACGGTATATATGGTTGTGGTTGCGATAATAGCCATAGCGATAGTCGTTTGGGCGGTCTGGTTAAGAGGTCCTACAGTAGCAAAGGTTGAGCTGTCTGTTGAACCATCTACTCTGGTTGCCGACGATGAATCTACTGCAGTTGTTACTGCCAAGATATTCGATGCCGAAGATAATCCCATCCCTGACAGAACTGTTGAGTTCGAGTTGAGGTACCTTTATGGAGGAGGAAAACTAAAGGAAGACAAAGTAACTACAGATAAGGACGGTAAAGCAAGTACCACTTATACAGCTGGCACGAAAGCTGCTGAGAGAAAGATAACTGCCTCTGCGGGTGGTAAAAGTGAAACGGTGACCATAAATTTAACAGAAAAAGAATAAAAAACAAAGGGAATAAGGGTTTCCAGACATTGAAATTGATGCTAAGCCAATAAGAGGAGATATCTTTATTTGGATGAAGAAAAAACTATGCCCTTCTTAGTAGGCAATTTGCCTACCATATCAGAATCCATAGAGAGTGATTAATCTCACTGACATGAGCATTGCCTTTGGGCGTTAAATCATCTCCCCGGTCCGAGTTTTCTATCACGCAACTGGCCTGACAAAAATCTCTTTCTACAGGAACTTTCATTCTGGCAAGGGCATATTCACATTGACTGGATAAGGAATAACGGTAACTTGACCCCTCTGTGGAGGTCTTTTTTCTCCTCAATCAGCACAGCATCTTGATTTTGCCTCGCTTTATCTATCCCGGAGTTTTGAAAATATCCCATATCCTACGTGTCGGGTTTACTTGTTTGTCTGGCTGCCCTCTTAGACGTGCTGCCCTCCTCCGCCTCATCTTGTGTCAGAATTTGGGTATTCAATAACCAAGCAAACTCAACTCTCAGACCCACACTTTTTGACCTGGGAAACCTGCATTTTAAGCGGATCTTTTTGTCCGAATCTTACTCCCTGCGCAGGGTAGATCATTTCTCCGGATAGTATGATCAAAAATCGTTGATTTGGGAACGCCCAAACGCTGTGCTATCACTCTAATCGAGAATCCTTCATCCCGCAATCTTTGAGCATCCTTCCAAACGTCAATTTCGCCCTTATTTTCACCCAAAACCCCCGTAGGGGGCTTTTTCTCTGACGTTTTTGCAGATCCTTGGCCAGCTTCCATTACCCCGTTTTTCACTCTCTCATCCAGAGCTTTATCGACCCACTCTGTATGAGGATATTTATCAACAATCTCCCCCAGTAGCTTGTGTTTTCTTTCTTGATTGTCCTCTTGCATCGCTAGCACAAAAAGCCTCTCCGCTTTGCTCCCTCTTTTAGAAACCCTCCCTAAGCAAAAACCAACTATGCAACCCGCTATTCCTGCCATAAAGAAAAGGATCAGTCCAACAATGGGTTTTTTCATCAGCCAACTGAAGTGACTTTTTCTTCTCTGCTCAGACAGCTGCCTATGACTGAGATTATTGTATGAACCGCTTACCTAAGTGTATTCTTCTGCTAGCCCAGTCTGATGGCTACTTCCCCTACCAATACCAACTGTACTTTGTTGGCGCATCACTCTGTTTTGATTCGCTGCCGGATTGTACCACCGGGACCTGGGAAGTCTTCGTTTACCCCACGGTTTCTACTTTTATTAGATTGGTGGTGCCAGGAATCGCAAAAGGGATACCTGCCGTAATTACTATTATTTCTCCTCGGCGGACCATACCCGTCTCCAGGGCTGTCCTTTTTGCCTTATCAATCATATCATCCGTATCTTTTATCTCTGAGCTCTGGCCTGGATATACCCCCCAGGAAAGAGCCAACTTCCTCACAGTGGCCTGCTTGGGACTTCGGGCTATGATTGGTACACGGGGACGATATCTAGCTACCATACGGGCACTACTTCCAGAAAGCGTAAAGGTAACAATGGCTGCTGCCTTCAAATTCTGGGCAATCTCACAGGTTGCATGACTTATAGCGTCCGGAACAGCAGGTTTAACCGAGAGTGCTCTTTCTATTAAGATTTTCTCGTAATCTAAGGACTTCTCAGTCTCAAGGGCTATCTTGCTCATCATCACTGCTGATGCGACAGG
>JAUWAK010000019.1 GCA_030602105.1 Candidatus Aerophobota bacterium
GTAAGCTCGGCAGGCCAGCTACCGCTTTTCTTTGCGGCCCGCACCTTTGCGCCCCATCCTTTCGAATGGTTTGCCCTTTCGGCTTTCTTGTCCTTACTCCAACGACACTATAATACTAGTACATCCTACCATAGATGTCAAGGCTCAAGTAGACTAGATAATCTTCCTGACGTAGCAATCTCGTCAACCCCTGCTAAATGCGCTTTTTCCGATTTCCTGAGCATCGTGTCAAGCCGGAGGTTAACGAATTATGGGATAAGGATGCGCGACCTTTCCTGATATTCCAGTAAATCCCACAAAAAAACTCAGCTTTTGCAGGCGAGAGCGTTCATAGTAGTCGATAAGCTATTTCTGCTTGTCTCGGAGGGAAATCCATGCTGGCTAGCCCCATCTCCTTCAAGGTTGAAGCTGAGCTTTTCAGCCGATCCTTCCCGAAATTAGCTCCCAAATATTTCTTAGTATTCTCCCAGCTTAGCTTCCCTTCTCTTTTCCCGACTTCGGCAAAGACTACCAAAAGTAAAAACAGCCTAACTTCATCTGCCGACAAGTTCTTGTATAGATCTCGCCTTGCCAGAAAAGCCCTGAGTAAACCTCGTTTGTCTACTACCACGGGTTTTCCTTTCGCCAACCATTTTTTTTGAGAGATCATTTTGTCATCTAGATCTACACTGAGAATTGACCTGGCTCGACAGTCAACTACTACGAATTTTTCAAAGGAGAGAAATTCAGGACCACTGTTTATCTTTGCGTCAACCAGGAACTTCCCCGGAAAAGAACAATAGAACAAGGGCCTTTGCCCTCCTACCGGGACACGGGAGTACTTCAACTCCAACAGCCTTACCATAGGATATATAGAATAATTTGTCAAGTTTGACTAGGAGGGATAATCTATTTACAGCTCCATGAATTAGTATATACGGGTTTCTTCAAAATGGTATCAGGAGCCGGCTCGGTTATCAAAAAGCTCAATTTAAAGTGACTTTCAGGGAAGCTGCCAAAAGATAGCTTTGGTGCGGTCATTCAGCTCTGGCAAGGGCAGCCAGACAGAGTTGGTACATGGACTTGACAGGTGAAACGCATTAAGCTATAATGTACATATGTAGTAAAGGGGTCGCGGTGCAGTGACCGTTAATCTTTCAGATTAAGGTGGAAAACGATGAAAGAAGAACGCCAGATAGATTGTTGCTTAGGTTTGCAGATTAGAAGACAAAGACAACAAACAGGTAAAACCCTCACTGAGGCTGCACAGGCGATAGGAATAAGTCCGAGTCTTCTGAGCCAAATTGAGAGAGGAATTGTAAACCCATCCATAAGTACTCTTCGCGCTATTGCTGATTATCTTAAGACCTTCATAGGGGTTCTGTTGGGAGAGAGAATAACCGAGGAGCATGTCCAGGTTGTGAGGAAGAATGAGAGAGCCCGCTCTGCAGCGAGGGCAAAAGGGTTGAGATTCTGGACCCTACCTCCGAGCAACTCTAAACTCAGCTTCTCGTATCGTGAATATGAACCCGGATTTTCTACAGGTAATAAACCACATCAACACGAAGGAGAAGAGTGCCTCTTTGTTCTGAAAGGGAAACTTGAGATGACCGTAGCTGACAAAAAGTTCATCTTGGAGCAAGGTGATTTTATTTGGTTTTTCTCAACCGTTCCCCACAGGTCAAGAAATCTGGCTAAGGAAAAATCTACTGCTATCTTGGCAAGTGCTCCATCGGGGACTTGATGAAAACTATTGGGTTCAGCCGCTGGAGGAGATTGAGGTAGCTTTTGACCCAATTCTCCAGAATAAGCTGAACACCTGTTTGGGGATGCTGTAGCGAGTTTCCCCACCAAATCTTGAATAGTTAGAGGAGGAGAAATGATGATCGAAACAGTGGGGAGAAGACTTCGGAAGATAAGGAAAAACCTGGAATTAACCCAGAAGGAGTTTGCCCAAAAAGTGCCGGGCAAAGTAGATTACACCTATATAGGAAAAATAGAAAGGGGAGAGCAATATCCCTCCCTTAAAATGCTGGAGAAGATAGGAAAAGCTTTCTCGGTACCCCTGGGGTACTTCTTTGAGGATCATAAGTTCTTGCGTTCGCTCAATCTTTTGCCCAGCGAGATAAAGAACTTGATTCAGGATAAAGAGAGGCAGGATCTATTGAGGCTGAGCCAGAGATTAAGCAAGCGAGACCTGAGCTTGGTTACGCAAATAATTAGTATCCTCGCTCAGGCATCCTAGCTCAGGGAAAACCGCTAGCAGATCTCGCGGTAGGAAATGCAGCTACTAGATATACAAGGAGGAACAAGGGAAAGGCTTAGGTAATGCCAAGATGAATTAGAAGCGCCTGCTCTACGTCTTTTAACCTTTCGGAAGACAGGCTACCTACGAAGTTAGCCAATCTCTTCTTATCTACGGTACGAATTTGGTTGCATTTTACCTTCGAATCCTTAGGTAGATTCGTTTCTTCTCTTGGAAGAAAAACCTCAAAAGGGTAGACTCTTTCTGTCTTTGAGGTAATAGGAAGAACAGTTACAGTATCAGCAAGTAGATTGTTTCGATCATTAGAAACTACCAATGCAGGCCTCTTCTTTCCCATTTCGTGGCCCATTACCGGATCTAATGAGACAAACCAAATCTGGCCTCTGCTAGGAAAATCCATGCTATTTCCAACCCTCTAAAGTAATCTTTTCCCACTCTTTATCAATCCTTTTCTCTTCCTCTTTTGTAGCTTTATAGCCTTCCACCAAAAGTCTATCCAACTTTTCCCTCTCTATTCTTTCCAGCTTCTCCTTTAAGGCTTCAGCGATAAAACGGCTCTTATTAGGAAGGTCTTTCATCTCCCGAATTACCTCATCGGGTAGAGTAATATTGACTCTCTTCATACTTACCACCTCCTGTATTAACTATACACCGAAAAACGTGCACTGTCAATATACTCCTCTTCTTGCTATCCCCGACTTTTTTACTCAAACCAAAAGCTATCATTCGACAGTGCCTGCTAAATCCATTTCATCAACGGTGAATTTTCACGGGAGGGCAAATATTTACCGTTTACTGCCGAATGGGAGTTTGTCTAGGGGGTCAATTTTCAGAACCTTCTCCATTCCCATACGGCAAAGATTCTCAGCCTCCTGCCTGGTTCTAGCCTCACTAATGATCCTTACCACTGGTTCGGTACCTGAGGGCCTGAGGTGAATCCATCCTTGGTCTAGCGTAATCTTAACCCCGTCCAGGAAATTGAATCTTGCCGCTCTAAATTGCTCTTTGAGATACTCCCGAGGTGGAGGAAAACCTTTTGGACGAATCTTGACCTTTCTCTTTACCATATAGTACCGGGGCAAGGAGGAAGCCAATAAGGAAAGCGATGATCCAGTTTGCGCTAGATAATTCAGAATGAGTGCCACTGCCGCGATTCCGTCCCGAGCGTACTGAACCTCAGGGACGATTACTCCCCCGTTCCCCTCCCCTCCTATGACTGCTTTCTCTTTTCTCATACATCGAGCCACATAGACATCTCCCACCTTTGTTCTTCTCACCCGGGAGTCAAAATCAGCAGCTAAGTCATCCAGAGCCTGGGTTGTAGAAAGGTTAGTGACCACCAGCCCCTTCTTTTTGCCAAGGATAAACTTAGCAGCCAAAAGAAGAACATAGTCCTCTGGCAGGATATCCCCTTTTTCAGTGACCAAACCCACCCTATCTGCATCGGCATCGTGCGATATGCCTATATCGGCCTTCTCGGACTCAACTATTTGAGAAAGCTCTCTCAAATTGGATCTGGTGGGCTCGGGTGGATGGGCAAAGTAACCATGAGGCTCACAGTTAATCTTGACCACTTCACATCCTAACCTTCGAAGAAGCTCAGGGGTAATAAGAGCCCCGGCACCATTACAACCATCAATAACCACCTTGAAGTGACGATCCCGAATTTCTTGCTGGTCCACCAGAGGCAGAATCTTCTTCAAATGATTCTCTATAGCCGAGTCCTCCCGCCGCACTTTCCCTATGTGGTCCCAACTCACCCTTTTTATTCTTCTCTCGGTGATTCCGAGAACCTTCTGAATTTGCTCCGGGTAAAGAAATAGACCATCGGGACGAACAAATTTTAGAGCGTTCCACTGCGCCGGATTATGACTCCCGGTGATAGCAATTCCTCCCTTTGCTTCAAGACCTGTTACCATGAGCTGAAGAGAGGGCGTGGGACAGATGCCTAGATCCACGACTTCGCATCCAGTGGAAAGAAGACCGGCAAAAATAGCGTACCTGAACATCTCGTTTGAGGGTCGAGTGTCTGAACCAACTACCACCAGACCACCTGCCAAGAATTGACCGAAAGCAGCAGCGAACTTAGCTACCAGCTCAGGATCAAGATCCTCTCCAACTATCCCTCTCACCCCTGAAACACCAATCATCAACAAGATGATCCTCCATTCATCATTTTTTCTGAGCAGGCCCCTCAGTAGTTCCTATCCTCTTCCAGGCCAATCGAGCTGCCATCATCTCCGCTTTTTTCTTACTGAGCCCCCATCCTTTCCCCATGACTTTTCCCCTAATTTCAACTTCTACCCTGAATTTTTTCTGGTGATCCGGTCCGGCCTCCTGCACCACTTTGTAGCGGGGCAGGGACTTGTATTTAGACTGAACGTACTCCTGCAGGTACGATTTGAAATCGTTTATCTCATGCATCTTCCCTTTTTGCAGGAGCAGGAATGGCAGGACAAGCTGCTGACTGCCCAGAAGGCCTTTGTCCAGGTAAACAGCTCCGATCATAGCCTCATAGGCGTCCGCCAACAAAGTATCCTGAGACTGTATCCCCTCCTGGTCCTTAGCAATCAGCAGATATTTCCCCATCCCAATCTCCCGAGCATAGTTGGAAAGGGATCCTTTTGAAACCAACTTGGAGCGCAATTTTGAAAGCTGCCCCTCCGATAGCTCAGAATACTCCCGAAACAGATACTCTGCTGTAATGAGCTCCAAAACTGCATCACCTAGGAATTCCAGTCTTTCGTAGTTAAAGAAACCTTTTTTCCCCTTGGGCTGGGCATACGAGGAGTGAGTCAAGGCTTGATTGAGAAGGCCAAGATTCTTAAACCTAATACTCAGGCGGGCTTCGAGCTGTCCCAGTTTTCTTCTTCTCCCCGGGGTTATTTGCATTTCACTAGACCTTGAGTTCAGTAATCTCGCCGGTACCCTCACTACAACACTCGGGAGACTTTTCCCTTGAGAAGATGCGACTTGCGCTCCTGCGAGGGTAAGAGGCGAGAAGAACTTTTGAATTTCACAGGAAAGACGTAGTTTGCTCAAGACATAGTGAGGGCGAGTTTTGCCGATGGGAAAATTCGAGCTCAAAATTTCTTAACTATCAAAACAGAATTATGGCCTCCAAAACCCATGGAGTCAGAAAGAGCGACCTGTATTTCAGTCTCTCGAGTTTGATTCGGGACGTAGTCCAGATCGCAGTCTGGATCAGGAACTTCGTAATTGATGGTCGGGGGGATAGCCCCCTGCCTAAGAGATACGACACAGGCGACAATTTCTACGCCACCGGTAGCTCCCAATAGATGACCGGTCATGGACTTAGTAGAACTAATGGGTATTTTATGGGCATGGCTGTCGAAGAGAGCCTTGATAGCCAGGGTCTCTATTCTATCATTGAAAGGAGTAGATGTGCCATGGGCGTTGATATAGTCTACCTCTTCAGGAGACATTTTTGCATCGGCCATAGCGTTGGCCATGGCTTTTCTAATACCGCTCCCGTCCTGGATAGGTTGGGTAATATGGTAAGCGTCACCGCTCATCCCGAACCCTATGATTTCAGCCAGGATGTGTGCGCCCCTTTTCCTGGCTCTGTCTAGTTCCTCCAGAACCACCACTCCAGCTCCTTCTCCAATGACGAATCCGTCTCTTTCCCGATCAAACGGACGGGACGCCTTTGTCGGCTCTTCATTTCTGCTAGACAGGGCCCGCATTGAGCAAAACCCGGCCAGCCCCAGGGGAGTAATGGCAGCTTCGGCTCCTCCAGCAATCATCACCTCAGCATCTCCTCTCTGTATGATCTTGAAAGCTTCTCCTATGGCGTGATTACCGGTAGCACAGGCGGTAGAAATAGAAAGATTCGGACCAGAAAACCCATACTTGATAGCCACATGAGCAGAAACAATGTCGGTGATGAGCATAGGAACCAGAAAAGGACTTACCCTCTGGGGACCCTTTTCTATCAAGACTTCTTTTTCTCTTTCTATGGTAAGCAGCCCTCCCACTCCGGATCCAATCAAGACTCCTATCCTGGTAGGGTCCTCTTTTTCAGTCTCCAGACCTGCCTGCTGGATAGCCTCCTCTGCTGCTACCATTCCAAACTGAGTAAACCTATCCATGCGTTTTGCTTCTTTGGAAGAAAGGTACCGCAAAGGATCAAAGTCTTTTACCTCTCCGGCCATCTGAGAACGGTAGGCGGATGGATCAAAATGAGTTATTCGGCCCACCCCATTTTTTCCCGCAAAAAGGGCGCCGGTGAACTCTTTCACTCCGACGCCAATGGGACAAACTACACCCATTCCGCTGA
This sequence comes from Candidatus Aerophobota bacterium, assembly GCA_030602105.1. Taxonomy (GTDB): domain Bacteria; phylum Aerophobota; class Aerophobia; order Aerophobales; family AE-B3A; genus SOJT01. The sequence goes on from JAUWAK010000019.1 coordinate 6,546, forward strand.
TCACAACTCGGTGACTCATATTCTCCTTCGCCTTCTACTCAAAAATCCTTGGGGCACGGCCCTCGGGCGGCCCTGTTAAACTGCCCAAGTAGCTGTTGCCGAAGGATAGAGCCCCTCTTCTCATTGACGAAAAGATGCCCACACTCTCTTGTTCGCAAAGAAGGCTCATTCCTCCAGGTGATCTTCAATGTAGTCCACTGCTTTCTGCACGGTAACCAGCTTTTCCGCATCCTCGTCAGAGATCTCCAAATCAAATTCCTCCTCCAGAGCCATCACAAGCTCTACCGTGTCCAGAGAATCAGCTCCCAGGTCCTCCACAAATTTTGCCTCAGGGGTGATCTGGGGTTCATCCACTCCAAGCTGCTCGCTGGTGATTTCCTTGACTTTCTTCAGAATTTCATCCTTCGTCATACCTTGACCTCCTTCTTGGTAACCTTGGCTTCTCTAACTTTCTTTTTGTGAGGGGAGTTAGAGCTCCCGGGAGCACCCTACATGGCCAAACCCCCGTCTATTCTCACAATCTCCCCGGTTATATAGGCGGCTTCCTCTCGGACCAAATAGGAAACTGCGTCCGCTACTTCCTCGGGGGTTCCCTCTCTACCCATAGGGATCTGGGATATGAACTCCTGCCTCTTTTCCTCTCCCAGTTTTCTGGTCATAGGAGTATCAATGAATCCAGGGGCAACTGCATTGACCGTAACGCCGTACCTAGCTACCTCTCGAGCCACCGACTTAGTCAGGCCTATGATTCCAGCTTTGGAAGCGGCGTAGTTCGCCTGCCCCACATTACCCCTTATTCCAACCACGGATGAGACATTGACTATCCGGCCATATCTATTCTTTACCATGGATCGGAGCACCACCTTCATGCAATTGAAGGTTCCGGTGAGGTTAGTTTGAAGGACCCTGCCCCAGTCCTCATCCTCCATCCTTAGTAGCAGCTTGTCTTTGTTGATTCCAGCATTGTTGACCAATATATCAATGTGCCTAAATTTGTCAATCGTTTGATTGATCGCCTGTTTGACCTCTTCCATACTGCTAACATCTACCTGAAAAGATACGGCCTCAGTTTTGTCAGTAACTATCTCTTCAACTACCGCCCGGGCTAACTGGCGGTTCAAGTCGAATATAGCAATCTTGGCCGCCTCCTTGGCCAGTCGCAAAGCAATACATCTGCCAATTCCCTGACCGCCTCCGGTAACTATGGCTACCTTCTCTTTCAAAGACATAACAGTTTCCTCCCGCTATTTTTTTCCTTCCTCCACAAGCCAAAGATTCCGCATGGTTTTCTTGAATGCTAACTGGCCTCTGAGGAATCAAGAAACTCCACCAGCTCCTTCATATCCTCAGGCACAGGAGAGGTAAACTCCATCCACTCTCTTTTCCTGGGATGAAAGAATCCCAAAACTCTGGCATGAAGCATACATCTTCCTGCAGGATAGGAAAAGTTCCGTTTCTTTTTTCCTCCGTACAGGGTATCTCCCACCAAGGAGCAGTTAATGGAACTCAGGTGAAGACGGATCTGGTGTGTTCTGCCTGTCAGAGGATGAAGCTCTAGAAGACAGGTATCCTTCCACCTCCTGAGCACCTCATATTCAGTAACGGCCTCCCGTCCCATCCTTCCCTTAATGCTCATCTTGATGCCGCCGCGAGGACTTCGCTCCATCCTGGTGGCTATTCTACCTTTATCCTGAGGAGGCACACCCTGCGCCAAGGCCAAATAGACTTTCTTAACTATACGTTTGCGAAACTGAGAAGCTAGAGCTAGATGAGTATAGTCATTTCTGGCCACCACCATAGTTCCGGAGGTGTCCTTGTCCAGGCGATGAACGATACCCTGACGTTCCCATCCACCCAGAGTGGAAAGATGGGAAGAGTAATGAAGAAGAGCGTTGACTAAGGTGCCTTCTGTTCGACGAGGTGTAGGATGAACCAGCATGCCAGCGGGCTTGTTTACCACCAATAGACTAGTGTCTTCCCACAGAACATCCAGGGGGATATCTTCGCCCTTAACCTCTTTTCCAGTGGGGGAGGAGAGAGTCAAGGTAACAATCTGTCCCTTCTGAAGAGAATAGTCTTGTTCTCTGACTTTCCCATCAACCTTTACCTCACCTCTTTGGACAGCTTTCTGGATGAAGGAGCGGGATAGATGAAAGAGATTGTTCTTCAAGAATGAATCCAGTCTTAATCTTTTCTCTTCTTTCACCCGGAACCTATGCACCTCTGGCATCTTGTCCACCTGGAGCATCCTCACCTGGCTTTTCTTTTCCACACCATACCCAGGGCAAGAATTATCATGAATATGCTCGCAAGTTGAGCTAGGGTCAAATGAAGAAAGATGGGAAGATGATCACCTCTTAAAAATTCAATGCCGAAGCGATGTACAGAGTAAGACAGGAGAAAAAAGGGGAAAAGTTGACCTCTCCATCTGCCTTGTCTTCTAAACACGATTAGAATAAGAAGAATCACCAGCAGATTCACCGAAGAAATAAGCTGGGTAGGTATTATGGGCTGATGAGGAAAAGCTCTCCCTGCAGGTGAGCTACCAGGAAAAATAAATCCCAGCACCCAGGGCTTCCCATAGCAGCATCCATTAAAGAAACACCCTACTCGTCCGATACTGATGCCCAGAACAATGGAAGGAGCCGCTATATCAGCGAGCCTCCAGAATGAAAGACGGTGGCGATGAGTGTAATAAAGAGCGCCGAGTGCAGCAAAAAGAACACCCCCCTGTAAGGCTAGACCGCCTTGCCAGAAGAGTATAATCCTTCCCGGGTTTCTAAGAAACCAGCCAATCTCGCTTGCCACGTAAGACAGTCGGGCTCCCACGATCCCGGATATGATTACCCAGAAGCAAAAGCCCAACAGTGTCTCTTCTTTCAGGCCGCATCTTTTCCCCTGGTAAATAAAAAGGGTTGCTCCTGCTGCTAAACCCAGAGCTATCAAAAAACCGTAGGTATGAATGGTAAGGGTGCCAATTCTCAGAAGAACTGGATACATTGGGGGCTCTTCATCTGGTACACTTCAGAATAGCTTTCCGGCATCTTCCGCAAAGCTGAGGATGTTCCTTATCGGTTCCCAAATCCAGACTGTAGTTCCAACAGCGCTCGCATTTCTGACCTTCGGCCCGGCTAATGCGAATCTTGAGCTCTTCACCCTCCTCGAGCTGAACCTGTGAAACAATGAGAACTTCCTTTAACTCATTCCCCAAATCTTTCAATGAAGAGAGCTCCGAGAAGGGAGCAGTGATAGTCACCCTGGCCTCCAGAGAACTTCCTATTGTTTTAGCCTCTCTCGCCTCCTCCAACTCTTTTAGCACCCCTTCCCTCACCCTCAATATTTTCTCCCAAACTATTTCCAGATTCTCGTTGACGAGATTATCATCTACCCGGGGCCACGAGGAGAGAAAGACACTCTCCTCCATACGGGAAGCCTTCCCGGAGGCACATCCCTCTATCTTTCTAATATGCCCCCATACCTCCTCAGCGGTAAAGGATAGAATAGGAGCCATAAGTTTGCTCAAAGATATGAGCAAATGCCACAGAGTAGTCTGAGCTGATTTTCTCCCCTTGGAATCTGGAGGAAAAGTATAGAGTCTATCCTTTAAGACATCGAAATAGAAAGAACTCAGCTCATTGGTAGCAAAAAGGTGAACAAGGTGAACAGCTTCGTGAAGTTTGAATTTCTCAAAGCTAGCTGTCGTGTCTCTTACCAGCTCCTGCAGGTGCGAAAGAACCCATTTGTCGATGTCGCGCAGTTCATCAAAAGATAGGGCATCTTGCAAGTAATCAAAATCATACAGGTTCCCCAAGAGGAACCTGTAGGTATTTCTTATTCTTCGGTAAACTTCTACTGCATACTTAAGAATCTCCGCAGAAATCCTAATATCCTGGGTATAGTCTTCAAGAGATGCCCATAGTCTGAGGACATCTGCTCCGTGAGTGGAAACAATCTCCTGGGGATCAACCACATTACCCTGAGATTTGGACATTTTTCTTCCTTCTGAATCCACCACGAACCCGTGGGTGAGAACTCCTCGATAAGGGGGTCTATCCTTGAGAGCCATAGAAGTAAGAAGAGAAGTTTGAAACCAACCCCGATGTTGATCTGATCCCTCCAGATAAAGATCAGAAGGATCCCCCAGGGTCTCTTCCTGGACCAGTACAGCGTGGTGGGAAACTCCTGATTCGAACCAGACATCAATAATGTCTTCTTCCTTTTTGAATCTTTCCCCACCACATCCCCGGCAGCTATAGCCCCGAGGCAGGATTCGCTCAACAGGTTCTTTGAACCAAAAATCCGAGCCATATTTGGAGGTGAGGTTTTTAATCCTATCAATGATTTCTTCGTCTACCATAGCTTCTCCGCAATCCTTGCAGTAGACCACAGGAATTCCCACTCCCCAGTATCTCTGCCGGGAAAGGCACCAGTCAGGCCGCTCTTTCAGCATACTCCCCATTCTCATCCTGCTTGCAGGAGGAATCCATTCCACCTCATTCTCAACTGCTCTTATAGCCTTCTGTCTCAAATTGTGCTTGTCCACAGCCAGAAACCACTGGGGAGTAGCTCTGTAGATCAAAGCAGATCCACACCTCCAGCAATGAGGATAGGAATGAACGACCTTCCCCTGGTGCAAAAGGTATCCCTTTTGTTTGAGCTTCTCTACGATAAGAGGATTGGCTTCAAAAACCTTTATTCCTTCAAGCTCTCCCGCCTGGGAGTTAAACTTTCCTTCTCCGTCCACGGGAGAGTAAACAGGCAGGTTATGCTCCAAACTAAGAAGATAGTCTTCAGCTCCATGCCCGGGAGCGGTGTGTACACACCCGGTACCCTCGTCCAGGGATACATAATCTGCTGCAAGAACCTCTGACTGCCTACTTATGAAAGGATGATTGTACTTCAGTCCTTTCAGTTTCTCACCCTTGTGCACCGAAAGGATTCTGTTAGGCTTTATTCCAATCTCTTCCTCCAAGAAGGGCAAGCGATCTTTGGCCAGAATGAGAATTTCTTTGTCTACCTGAACAAGGCAGTACTGGTGCTGAGGATGAATGGCGATAGCTAAGTTTGCCGGCAGGGTCCAAGGAGTAGTTGTCCATATCAAAAGATACACAGGAAGGTGTGAAGAAGCGAGGTCCGAGCTATCTTTCACGGGGAATTTTACATAAATAGAAGGGGATTGCCTCTCCTTATATTCTATCTCTGCTTCAGCTAGAGCCGTCTGGCACTGGAAGCACCAGCGAACGGGCTTGAGCCCTCTGTAGATATATCCTCTTTTGGCGAGCCTCCCAAATGCGTCGATAACTTCTCCTTCGTATGACGGGCTCAAAGTAAGGTAAGGCTCCTCCCACCTTCCGAACACTCCCAGTCTCTTAAATTGATTCCTTTGCTTGTCAACAAAATGGAGAGCATATTCCCTGGCTTTTTGTCTAAACTCCAAGCGCGAAATTTTGTTCTTGTTTATCCCCAATTTTTTGAACAATTGATGTTCCACAGGCAAGCCGTGACAATCCCAACCAGGAACATAGGGTGAGTCAAAACCTTGAGCGGTCTTATACTTCACCGCTACATCTTTGAGAATCTTGTTCAGAGCTTGCCCCATGTGGATGTTTCCATTGGCATAGGGAGGGCCATCGTGGAGGATGTACTTGCGGCGGCCCTTGCGCTCCTCCCTTATTCTCTGATAAATCTTCTTTTCTTCCCAGAAACTTAATATACCCACTTCCCTCTGGGAAAGATTAGCTTTCATGGGAAGACTGGTTCGGGGAAGATTAAGAGTTGCTCTGTATCCCATCTCTTGGTCACCTCAAGAGCCAGACCGGGGGGGTCCCGCTCTTCTCTTTCCTCAAATCCTCTCTACTACCTTCTTCACGAGGCGAGTTATCTTGGGTTCAGCCTCTTTAGCCACACGGATCATGTACCTGAGATCGAGAGGATTCAGCCGGTCAGGTATACACTCATCCGTAATACAACTAATTCCCAAAACCTTAAGTCCCGCGTGACGGGCAACGATGACTTCGGGTACAGTGGACATGCCCACAGCATCTGCTCCAATCAGACGTAAGAACCTATATTCTGCACGCGTTTCAAAGTTAGGCCCTGTTACTCCCACATAGACCCCCCTATGAATTCTAATTCTCTCTTGGATGGCTATATCTTCAGTAAGTTCAATAAGACCCTCATCGTAGGGTTCGGACATGTCGGGAAAGCGGGCACCAAGACTATCATCATTGGGGCCAATAAGAGGATTGCTGCCGGTCAGATTAATGTGATCGGTAATGATCATCAAATCCCCAGCCCTGAAATTAGGGTTCATTCCTCCCGCTGCGTTTGATTCTATGAGAAGGTTTATCCCCATCTGTCTCATCACTCGGATAGGGAAGGCGATCTCCTCAAGAGTATACCCCTCATAAGAATGGAACCTCCCCTGCATAGCTACTACTTTCTTACCCCCGAGCATACCCAAAAAGAGATTGCCTTGATGCCCTGGTGCAGTGGAGACAGGAAAGTGGGGAATGTCCTTGTATGCTAGCTTACTCTTATTCTTGATCTCACCTGCCAAAGCGCCCAGTCCAGTGCCCAGGATTATCCCTATATTGGGTTTGAGCTTCGTTCTCTTTTGAACAAACTCTTTGGCCTCCTTGATTCTATTTCGGAGCGAAATCTTCATGGAAACTTCTCCCTATAGATCCAGCTGCTCTGGTTTTTGAGCCTGATGAGGATGCTGTGTCCCGGCATAGACTTTCAATTTCTGGAACATCTGTCTACCCAGTTTGCTCTTAGGAAGCATCCCCCGCACGGCCTTCCTGATGATATCCTGGGGCTTCTTGTCCAATAGCTCTTGATATGTTCTCTCCTTGAGGCCTCCAGGATATCCGGAGTGCCAATAATAGATCTTCTTCTCCTCCTTGTTCCCTGTCACTTTCACCTTTTCGGCGTTTATGACCACAACAAAATCCCCTACATCCAAGTGGGGAGTATAAGTGGGCTTATCTTTGCCGGATAGAATCTGGGCAATCCTGCTGGATAGCCTTCCCAGAATCTTTCCTTCGGCGTTCACCAGATACCACTTTCTCTCAATTTCAGATGGTTTAGGAATATATGTTTTCATCTCTGCTCCTTTTGATGCAAAGCCCTGACCACAACTCTTTTGCCTTCTCCTGATTTTTGTTTTCGCATGGCTTGGGGTTTACCTGGTGGCGCTACGGGGATTCGAACCCCGGTCTGATGGCTGAGAACCATCTATCCTAGTCCCCTAGACGATAGCGCCAGGCCTCACAGCTCCACGGATTCAGACAGCGATATGTGGCTGGGCAAGAATCTGCATCTCACCCCAAGACTCACCGTCCTTGCCTTCCGTCCTATTCTTATGTCCAAGAATACACTCACGAAGAGGTGAAAGAGAGACCTTCTGCCATGAGGCGCTGGATCTCAGCCCGGTCAATACGAGCTACTCGTGCTCCGAGTCTTTCGACAACTCTTGCTCCCAAGTAACTGCCGATACGACCCGAGGTTTCCAGATCGCACTCGCAGCATGTTCCATAAAGCAGGCCTGCCGCAAACAGATCTCCTGCCCCAGTGGTATCTACCACCTTTGCTTCATAGCTCGGAATCTCATAGGTACCATTGCGATCCCTTATGTAGGAGCCATTTCTGCCAACCTTGATTACCGCTACCTCGACCAGTTCGGCGATGCTCTGGAGCGCCTCTCGAGCGTCCAGGCCAACAAGTTCTTTGGCTTCCTCTTCGTTTGCAAACACGAGATCTCCGTATTTGTCAAGTATTTCGGTAATAGCGACCTTGTTTCTGCGCACTATGCCTGGGTCACCCAGGTCGATACTGATCCTCACCCCGTGCTCCTTTGCAAACTGCATTGCGTACAACGAGGTCTTCTTCAGCCGGTGATCCTCAAAGAGGTAGCCCTCAATGTGCAGTATTTTGCTCTGCTGAAGTTCCTCCAGGAGAATGTCCTGTTCTTCCAGGTCCAGTGCCGCACCTAGATGAACGGCGAACGTCCTCTCCCCGTCCGGAGTCACCAAGGTTATCGCATGGCCAGTGAGCCCTGGTGACCTAGCGAGCCTTGTGTTCACCCCACCTGCCAACATTTCCTGCTGATAGTCTTCGCCGTGAGAATCACTGCCGATTCTCCCACAAAAAACAACATTTCCGCCAAGCATCGCTACTCCGTACAGCGTATTCGCGGCACTTCCTCCCGCACGCATGGTCACTGCTTCTGGAGGTATCCGAGAGAGAAGTCTTTGGGAGTCTTCCTCGCTAATCGAATGGAAGCAGCCCTTCGCCAGTCCAAGTTGGTTCAAATCGTGGTCTTCGGCTTCTACCAGAAGGTCCATCAATGGAGATCCAATTCCAAAAACGTCATACCTGGCTTTCATAACTGAGTGCTCCAGCGCCTGGCTGGGGGAGGAGGATTCGAACCTCCGCTACGAGATCCAGAGTCTCGCGGCCTACCGCTAGCCGATCCCCCAAGATTAGAAATACCTCAGGACAATTCCTCTCTATCGCTACATATCCGCTTTTGATCGTCTCTGCTCATCTTCTCGTTTCGGGAAAGACTTGAAACTCCTCGCTTTGCTCCTTCAAACACAAGTCTTTCTTTTTCCTCAACTCTAAGACTCGTTAAGGTAGCTGATATAATGCTCCTTCGAGGAATGTCCTTCGGTGCACGTATAAATTCCTACGGTTCAAGGGAAAAACAGCTTTGGAGGACATCATTACTAAAGACTGTTTTTGAGCATTTCCAAGGTTCTCT